>NZ_BAAGTD010000029.1:0-107749 GCF_054782095.1 Streptomyces capparidis
GCGCCCCGCCGCCCCGGCGCCCGTCCGGCGGCGACCGCGCCTCGCTGGCCGCCCGGCCGCTGCGCCTGGGCCGCCCCGGGCCGCGCCTGCGCCTGGTCTCGCTGGGCCTGGCGTTCCTGCTGGTCGTCTTCGTGGTCCGGCTGCTCCAGCTCCAGGTGGTGGACGCCTCCGCGTACGCCGCCAAGGCCGCGGTCAACCGGTACGTGCAGGTGCCGCTGCCCGCCGACCGCGGCGCGATCACCGACCGCGACGGGGTGCGCCTGGCCACCACCGTGGACGGCTACGACATCACCGCCGACCCGTACCTGTTCACCCCCGAGCAGACCGACCTGCCGGACGCGCCCGCCCGCGCCGCCGAGATGCTGGCGCCGATCATCGGGGTGGACCGCGCGGACCTGGAGAAGAAGCTGTCCTCGCCCGGCTCCCGGTACGAGCTGCTGGCCCGTCAGCAGACCCCGCAGGCGTGGACGCAGATCAAGAACCTCAAGGCCAAGCTCTCCGAGAGCCCCGGCGCCAACGTGCTGGCCGGGGTCTTCGCCCAGGAGCACAGCAAGCGCGTCTACCCCGCCGGGGACCTGGCTGCGGGCGTGCTCGGCTTCGTCAACTCCTCCGGGAAGGGCGGCGCCGGCCTGGAGCAGGTGCTGGACGCCGAGCTGTCCGGCAAGGACGGCAAGCGCACCTACGCCCAGTCCGGCGGCCGCCAGGTGCCCACCGCGGGCGTGCAGGAGCAGCCCGCGGTGCCCGGCCGCAACGTCCGCCTCACCCTGGACCGGGACATCCAGTGGGCCGCCCAGGACGCCATCACCCGCCAGGTGGAGGAGTCGGCGGCCGACCGCGGCTACGTCATCGTCCAGGACACCCGCACCGGCGAGGTGCTGGCCATGGCCTCGTCGCCCGGCTTCGACCCCAACGACTACGGCCGGGCCGACCCGACCGTGCTCGGCAACCCCGCCGTGCAGGACGTGTACGAGCCCGGCAGCGTCAGCAAACTGATCACCATGGCCGCCGTCCTCGAGGAGGGCGTGGCCGCCTGGGACACCCGCATCACCGTCCCCAACACCCTGCGCCGCGCCGACCGGGTCTTCCACGACGACGTGGACCACCCGACCTGGTTCCTCACCCTCAACGGCGTGCTGGCCAAGTCCAGCAACCTCGGCACGATCAGCGTCGCCGAGAAGCTCGGCCGCGACCAGCGCGCCTCCAACCGGGTCCTGCACTCCTACCTGGAGAAGTTCGGAATAGGGCGCAAGACCGGCATCGGCCTGCCCGGCGAGACCGCCGGCATCCTGGCGGCCCCGGACGACTGGAGCGCCTCCCAGCAGTACACCATCCCCTTCGGGCAGGGCCTGTCCGTCAACGCCCTCCAGGCCACCTCCGTGTTCTCCACCGTCGCCAACGACGGGGTCCGCGTCACCCCCACCCTGATCAAGGGCAGCACCCGGCCCGACGGCCGCTACGTGCCCGCGCCCGAGCCCGCGCGCAGCCGCGTGATCAGCGAGGACAACGCGCGGACCCTGTCGCGGATGCTGGAGTCCGTCGTCGGCGACGAGCAGGGCACCGGCGTGAAGGCGCAGATCCCCGGCTACCGGGTGGCGGGCAAGACCGGCACCGCCAACCGGGTGGATCCGCGGACGGGGCGGTACTCCGGTTACACGGCCTCCTTCATGGGCTTCGCCCCCGCCGACAACCCCCGGGTGACCGTCTCCTGCGTCATCCAGAACCCCACCCGGGGCAGCTACTTCGGCGGGCAGATCTGCGGCCCGGTGTTCAAGGAGGTCATGGAGTTCTCGCTGAAGACCCTGCGGGTGCCGCCCACCGGAGCCAAGCCCCCGAAGCTGCCCGTCGAGTTCAAGCCGGGACGACCCGGCCGATGACCTCGACCCAGGGAAACGGCGCGGCCGGGCCGGGACTCGGCTCGGACCGGACTCCGCCGTCGACACCGGCCCCGGGGCCGGGCACGGCGGTGTCGGCACCGAGCCGTACCTCACCCCCGCCGCGCGGCCCGGCCCCCTCGCTTCGCGGCCCCGCCCACGGGACCGGTACTCTCACCGCCGTGCCGAACCCTGATCAGCAGCAGTCCGGAGCGGCCGCCGGCGCCGGGCGCCACGGCGCCCCCCGCCCCGCCCGGATCCCCCCCACGCCCCTGAAGGCACTGGCCGAGCAGCTCGGCCGCGTCACCGTCCGCGCGGCGGCCGGCGGCAGAGCCGGCGGCGGGGAGGACACCCCCGTCACCGGCATCACCCACGACTCGCGCGCCGTCAGCCCCGGCGACCTGTACGCCGCGCTGCCCGGCGCCCGCTTCCACGGCGCCGACTTCGCCGCCCAGGCGGTGGAGCGCGGCGCGGCGGCGGTGCTCACCGACCCGGCGGGCGCCGAGCGCGTCACCGCGGGGGTGCCGCTGCTGGTGGTGGACGACCCGCGCGCGGTGATGGGCGAGCTGGCCGCCACCGTCTACGGCAACCCGGGGCGGGACCTGCTGCGGATCGGGGTCACCGGCACCTCCGGCAAGACCACCACCGCCTACCTGCTCGAAGGCGGCCTGCGGGCCTCCGGCGAGCCGACCGGCCTGGTCGGCACCGTCGAGACCCGCATCGGCGACGAGCGGATCAAGAGCGAGCGCACCACCCCGGAGGCCACCGACCTCCAGGCGCTGTTCGCGGTGATGCGCGAGCGCGGGGTGCGCGCGGTGGCCATGGAGGTCTCCAGCCACGCCCTGGTGCTGGGGCGGGTGGACGGCGTCGTCTTCGACGTCGCGGTGTTCACCAACCTCAGCCCGGAGCACATGGAGTTCCACTCCGACATGGAGGACTACTACCGGGCCAAGGCGGACCTGTTCACACCCCGCCGCAGCAGGCTCGGCGTGGTCAACGTCGACGACGCGTACGGGCGGCGGCTGGCCGGCGAGGCCGGCGTGCCCGTGGTCACCTTCTCCGCCGAGGGCGCGCCGGACGCCGACTGGCGGGCCGAGGACGTGGTGCTCGGCCCGCTGGGCAGCACCTTCCGCGTCACCGGGCCCGGCGGGCAGCGCGCGGACGCGTCCGTGCCGCTGCCCGGCGCCTTCAACGTCGCCAACGCGCTGGCCGCGATCGCCGCGCTGGTCGCCGCGGGCGAGCCGCTGGAGCACGCCGTCGCCGGGGTGGCCGCGGTGCCGGGCGTGCCCGGCCGCCTGGAGCGCGTCGACGCGGGGCAGCCGTTCCTCGCCGTCGTCGACTACGCGCACAAGACGGACGCGGTGGAGTCCGTGCTGCGCACCCTGCGCGCCGTCACCCCCGGCGCGCTGCACATCGTGGTGGGCTGCGGCGGCGACCGCGACCCGCACAAGCGCGCCCCCATGGGCGCCGCGGCCGCCCGCCTCGCGGACACGGCCGTGCTGACCAGCGACAACCCCAGGTCCGAGGACCCGCTGGCGATCCTGGCGACGATGCTGGCCGGAGCGGTGTCCGTGCCCGCGCACGAACGCGGCGCCGTGCTGGTGGACGCCGACCGCGCCGCCGCCATCGCCACCGCCGTGGCCAGGGCCCGTCCGGGCGACACCGTCCTGGTCGCGGGCAAGGGCCACGAGCAGGGCCAGGAGACGGCCGGAGTGGTCCGGCCCTTCGACGACCGGCAGGTGCTGCGGGAGGCCATCGAGGCCGGGCCTGCCGGGTGGCGCACAGCGGCGCCGGCGGCCGGGGCACCGGCGCCGGACGCGGCCGCGCGGCCCGGCGGCGAGCCGCGCAGCGGACGCAAGGAAGACACGGAGAACCAGTGATCCCACTCACCCTCGCCGAGGTCGCGGAAGCGGTCGGCGGGAGCATGCACGACATACCGGATCCCCAGGGCCGGGTCACGGGGACGGTGGTACTCGACTCGAGGAAGGTGGAGCCAGGAAGCCTCTTCGTCGCCTTCGCCGGGCAGAAGGTCGACGGGCACGACTTCGCCCGGCAGGCGGTGGCGGCCGGGGCCGTGGCGGTCCTCGCCTCCCGGCCCGTCGGCGTGCCCGCGATCGTGGTGCCCGACGTCACCTCCGCGCTCGGCGCGCTGGCCCGCCTGGTCGTCGGGCGGCTCGGCACCACCGTCGTGGCGCTCACCGGGTCCGCGGGCAAGACCAGCACCAAGGACCTCATGGCCCAACTGCTCACCAGGCTGGGGCCCACCGTGTACCCGCCGGGCTCGCTCAACAACGAGATCGGGCTGCCGCTGACCGCGCTCAGCGCCGGGGAGTCCACCCGGCACCTGGTGCTGGAGATGGGCGCGCGTGGCATCGGCCACATCCGCTACCTCGCCGAGCTGACCCCGCCCCGGGTCGGCGTGGTGCTGAACGTGGGCACCGCGCACCTCGGCGAGTTCGGCGGCCGGGAGGCCATCGCGCAGGCCAAGGGCGAGCTCGTGGAGGCCCTGCCGCCCGCCGCGGACGGCGGGATCGCCGTGCTCAACGCCGACGACCCGTACGTGTCCGCGATGCGGGAGCGCACCCGCGCCCGCGTGGTGTTCTTCGGCGAGTCCGAGGACGCCGACGTGCGTGCCGAGAATGTCCGGCTCGACGCCACGGGTCGCCCCTGCTTCACCCTGCGCACCCCCCAGGGTTCGGCCGAGGTGACCATGCGCCTGTACGGTGAGCACCACGTGTCGAACGCGCTCGCCGCGGCCGCCGTGTCCCGTGAACTCGGCATGCCCGTCGAGGAGATCGCGACCGCCCTGTCAGAGGCGGGCGCACTGTCCCGCTGGCGCATGGAAGTCGTCGAGCGCGCGGACGGCGTCACGATCGTCAACGATGCCTACAACGCGAACCCGGACTCCGTGCGGGCCGCGCTGCGCGCGTTGGCCGCGATGGGAGCGGGCCGCCGCACCTGGGCCGTGCTCGGGGAGATGGCGGAGCTCGGGGACGCCTCGTTCACCGAGCACGACGCGATCGGGCGGCTCGCCGTCCGGCTCAACGTCACCAGGCTGGTGGCGGTGGGCGGCCGGGCGGCCGCCTGGCTCGACATGGGTGCCAAGAACGAGGGTTCGTGGGGTGAGGAGTCGGTGCTGGTGTCCGACGCGGATGCGGCGATCGACCTGTTGCGCGCACAGGTGCGCCCGGGGGACGTCGTGCTGGTGAAGGCGTCGAGGGCCATGGGCCTCGAGCGGGTCGCGGCGGCGCTCGCCGCGGACGTGCCCGCCGCCGGGCGCGCCGAGGGCGAGGGCGCCCGATGAGGCAGATCCTTTTCGCGGGCGTCATCGGGATGTTCCTGTCCCTGATCGGCACGCCGCTGGCGATCCGGCTGCTGGTGCGGCGCGGCTACGGGCAGATGATCCGCGACGACGGCCCGCAGGGCCACCACAGCAAGCGGGGCACGCCCACCATGGGCGGCGCGGTGTTCATCCTCGCCACCCTGATCGCCTACGCCGCCACCAAGGCGATCACGCTGGAGCGGCCGCAGGCGTCCGGTGTGCTGGTGCTGTTCCTGATGGCGGGCCTGGGCCTGGTCGGCTTCCTCGACGACTACATCAAGGTCGCCAAGCAGCGCAGCCTGGGTCTGCGGGCCAAGGCCAAGATGGCGGGGCAGCTCACCGTCGGCGTCGTCTTCGCGGTGCTGGCGCTGCGGTTCGAGGACGCGCGGGGCCTGACCCCCGCGTCGGACAAGCTGTCCTTCACGCAGGACTTCGGCTGGTCCCTCGGCCCGGTGATCTTCGCCGTGTGGGCGCTGTTCATGATCCTGGCGATGTCCAACGGCGTGAACCTCACCGACGGCCTCGACGGCCTGGCCACCGGCGCCTCGGTGATGGTCTTCGGCGCCTACGTGTTCATCGGCGTGTGGGAGTACGGCCAGTCCTGCGCCAACATCGCCACCGCGGGCGCCGCCTGCTACGAGGTGCGGGACCCGCTGGACCTGGCGATCGTCGCCTCGGCGCTGATGGGGGCCTGCTTCGGCTTCCTGTGGTGGAACACCTCCCCGGCCAAGATCTTCATGGGCGACACCGGCTCCCTGGCCCTCGGCGGGGCCCTGGCCGGCCTGGCCATCTGCTCGCGCACCGAGCTGCTGCTCGCCCTGCTCGGCGGCCTGTTCGTGCTGATCACCCTGTCGGTGATCATCCAGGTCGGGTCGTTCCGGATGACCGGCAAGCGGGTGTTCCGGATGGCGCCGCTCCAGCACCACTTCGAGCTCAAGGGGTGGAGCGAGGTCCTCATCGTGGTCCGGTTCTGGATCATCCAGGGCGTGTGCGTCGCGGTGGGCATCGGCATCTTCTACGCGGGATGGGTGACCAAGTGATCAGGACCGGGCAGCACGTGTGCGTCGCGGGGCTCGGCGTCTCCGGGGTCAGCGCCGCACGGGCGCTGCTCGGTCTCGGCGCCCGGGTCACCGCCGTGGACGGCGGCACGGGCGAGGCCCTGGCGGCGCGCGCCGCCGACCTGGAGAAGGAGGGCGCCGCGGTCCGCCTCGGCGACGCGGCGACCCTGCCGGACGGCGCCACCCTGGTGGTCACCTCGCCCGGCTGGCGCCCGGACAGCCCGCTGTTCGCGGCCGCCGCGGCGGCGGGCGTGCCGGTGTGGGGCGACGTGGAGCTCGCCTGGCGGCTGCGCGACACCCTCGCGCCGGGCGGCGCCGCGCCCGACTGGCTGGCCGTCACCGGCACCAACGGCAAGACCACCACCGTGCGCATGCTGGCGTCCATCCTCCGGGCCGCGGGCCTGCGCACGGCCGCCGTCGGCAACGTCGGCACCCCCGTGCTGGACGTGGTGCTCTCCGGCGAGCCGTACGACGTGCTCGCCGTGGAGCTGTCCAGCTACCAGTTGCACTGGGCGCCGTCGCTGCGGCCGCACTCCGCCGCCGTCCTCAACATCGCCCCCGACCACCTGGACTGGCACGGCTCCCTGGAGGCGTACGCCGCCGACAAGGGCCGGATCTACCACGGCAACCGGGTGGCCTGCGTCTACAACGCCGCCGACCCCGCCACCGAGCACCTGGTGCGCGAGGCGGACGTGGAGGAGGGCTGCCGGGCCGTCGGCTTCACCCTGGGCACCCCGGCCGTCTCCCAGCTCGGCGTGGTCGAGGACATCCTGGTGGACCGGGCGTTCATCACCGACCGCCACCGCAACGCCCAGGAGCTGGCCCAGGTCGGCGACATCACGCCCGCCGCGCCGCACAACGTCGCCAACGCCCTGGCCGCCGCCGCCCTGGCCCGCGCCCGCGGCGTGCCGCCGGGCGCGGTCCGCGACGGGCTGCGCGCCTTCCGGCCCGACGCCCACCGCATCGCCACCGTGGCCACCGTGGACCAGGTGACCTACGTGGACGACTCCAAGGCGACCAACCCGCACGCCGCTGCGGCCTCCCTGGCCGCGTACGACCACGTGGTGTGGATCGCGGGCGGCCTGGCCAAGGGCGCCGCGTTCGACGACCTGGTCGCGGGCGCCGCGGGCCGGCTGCGCGCCGTGGTGCTGCTGGGCGCCGAGCGGGCCCTGATCGGGGACGCCCTGGCCCGCCACGCGCCGCACGTGCCGGTGGTGGACCTGGACCGCACCGACCCGGGCACCATGGAGGCGGCCGTCCGCGAGGCCGCCCGCCTGGCCCGCCCCGGGGACACCGTCCTGCTGGCCCCGGCGTGCGCGTCCATGGACATGTTCCGCAACTACAACGAGCGCGGCGACGTCTTCGCGGCGGCGGTGCGCGGGCTCGGCGGCTGACGCCGGGGCCGGGCCCGGCGCGCCCCCTCCCACCGGTGCCCGGGGGCCCGCGCGGCGGTACCGTCGTCACGCCGGGCCGCCCCGAGTGAACCGTCGCCGGAGTGTCCGACCCCCCAACGGACCGCCGACACGACACCCTGGTCACCGGGTGGCGGGAGCGCAGGCGCGGCCACCCGGGAAGGCGACCCGCCCACAACACCAGAGGGGACACCATGCCGGACCAGCGAACGGGAGGCCCCCGGGCCCGCGTCCCCGCGGCGCGTCCCCCCGCCCGCCGGCCCCCGAGGCCGCGGCCCAGGCCCAGGCCCGTGGCGGCGGGCGGGGGCCCGTTCGGCGGCCTGCGCCGCACCACGACCCAGCTCCGCCGCTCCCTGGACCGCCCGCTCACCGCCTACTACCTGATCCTCGGCGGCAGCCTGCTGATCACCGTCCTCGGCCTGGTCATGGTCTTCTCCGCCTCCCAGATCAAGGCCCTCCAGGCGGGGCTGCCGTCCACCTACTTCTTCGTCAAGCAGCTCTTCGCCGCCTCCCTGGGCTGCGTGCTGCTGCTGATCGCATCCCGCATGCCGGTGCGGCTGCACCGCGCCCTGGCCTACCCGCTGCTGATCTGCTCGGTGTTCCTGATGCTGCTGGTGCAGTTGCCGGGGATAGGGCACGCGGTCAACGGCAACCAGAACTGGATCTACCTCGGCGGCCCGTTCCAGCTCCAGCCCAGCGAGTTCGGCAAGCTCGCCCTGGTGCTGTGGGGCGCCGACCTCATCGCCCGCAAGCAGCGGATGCGCCTGCTCACCCAGTGGAAGCACCTGCTGGTGCCGCTGGTGCCCGGCGCGATGCTGCTGCTCGGCCTGATCATGCTCGGCGGCGACATGGGCACCGGGGTCATCCTCGGCGCGATCCTGTTCGGCCTGCTGTGGCTGGCCGGGGCGCCGGGCCGCCTGTTCGGCGGCACCCTGGCCATCGGCGCCCTGCTGGCGTTCGTGCTGATCAGGACGAGCGCCAACCGGATGGGCCGGCTCGCCTGCCTCGGCGCCACCGAGCCGGGGCCGAACGACCAGTGCTGGCAGGCCGTGCACGGCATGTACGCGCTGGCCTCCGGCGGCTGGTTCGGCAGCGGCCTGGGGGCGAGTGTGGAGAAATGGGGGCAACTGCCCGAGCCGCACACCGACTTCATCTTCGCCGTGACCGGGGAGGAACTGGGGCTCGCGGGGACGCTGTCGGTACTCGCCCTCTTCGCGGCTCTAGGCTATGCGGGTATCCGCGTGGCCGGACGCACGGAGGATCCCTTCGTCAGGTTCGCCGCGGGAGGCGTGACCACCTGGATCATGGCCCAGGCCGTGATCAACATCGGTGCGGTGCTCGGTCTGCTGCCGATCGCCGGTGTCCCCCTCCCGCTGTTCTCCTACGGGGGTTCGGCGCTGCTGCCGACCATGTTCGCCATCGGGATGCTGCTCTCGTTCGTCAGGAGCGAACCCGCTGCGCGAGCAGCGCTGGCCGTGCGGGGACCAGGGGTGCTAACTCGAACCAGGGGGCGGCTGATCAAGAGACGGCCGCCCGGAGAGCGGTGAATTTCGGTGCATGTCGTGCTCGCCGGCGGGGGGACCGCCGGTCACATCGAGCCCGCGCTCGCCCTCGCGGACGCCCTGCGCAGGCAGGACCCGACCGTGGGGATCACAGCGCTCGGCACGGAGCGGGGTCTGGAGACCAGGCTCGTGCCCGAGCGCGGCTACGAACTCGCGCTGATCCCGGCGGTGCCGCTGCCGCGCAAGCCCACCCCGGAACTGATCACGGTTCCCGGCCGGCTGCGCGGCACCATCAAGGCCGCCCAGGACATCCTGGAGCGCACCAAGGCCGACTGCGTCGTGGGCTTCGGCGGCTATGTCGCCCTGCCCGGGTACCTGGCGGCCAAGCGCCGGGGCGTGCCGATCGTGGTGCACGAGGCCAACGCGCGCCCCGGGCTCGCCAACAAGATCGGCTCCCGCTACACCGACCACGTCGCCGTCAGCACCCCCGACAGCAAGCTGCGCAACGCCCGCTACGTCGGCATCCCGCTGCGCCGCGCCATCGCCACCCTGGACCGCGCCGCGATGCGTCCCGAGGCCAGGCACGCCTTCGGCCTGGACCCGAACCTGCCGACGCTGCTGGTCTCCGGCGGCTCCCAGGGCGCGCGGCGGCTGAACGAGATCATCCAGTCCGTCGCCCCGCGCCTCCAGCAGTCCGGCATCCAGATCCTGCACGCCGTCGGCCCGAAGAACGAGCTGCCGGTGGTGGACCACATGCCGGGGATGCCGCCGTACATCCCGGTGCCCTACATCGACCGGATGGACCTGGCGTACGCCGCCGCCGACATGATGCTGTGCCGCGCCGGCGCGATGACCGTGGCGGAACTGTCCGCCGTCGGCCTGCCCGCCGCGTACGTGCCGCTGCCCATCGGCAACGGCGAGCAGCGGCTGAACGCCCAGCCGGTGGTGAAGGCCGGCGGCGGCCTGCTGGTGGACGACGCCGACCTGTCCGTGGACTGGGTGCTGGGCCATGTCCTGCCCGTGCTCACCAACCCGCACCGGCTGTACGACATGAGCCGCGCCGCCGCCGAGTTCGGCCGTCGGGACGCAGATGACCTGCTGGTCGGCATGGTGTACGAGGCCGTGGCCGCGGGCCGGGCAGGATAGGTCCTTGGGTCCAGGCCGTGCTCCGCCCCGCCGGCGGTCACGGCCCACACATGGAGAGCGGGGACGGGCGAGCGTGGCGGGACCGACGACGAGCGAGCGCGCCGAGCGAGGAGCGCGGCCGGAGCGCGCGGCGGATTCCGCGACTCCCCGGCGCCGCCCGCGCCTGCGCGCGCGCCCGGAGCCCGGGGCGTCCGCCCGGCGCCCGGTCCGCGCCAGGCGGCTGCTGGTGACCGTCGCGCTGGCCGCGCTCGCGGCCGGGGGCGGCGCCTGGCTGCTGTACGGGAGCTCGCTGCTGGAGGTCCGCCAGGTGCGGGTCACCGGCAACGAGATCCTCACCGCGGGGCGGATCCGCGAGGCGGCGGGCGTCTCCCCGGGCGGGGCGCTGGTGGAGGTGGACACCGCCGCGGTGGAGCGCCGCCTGCTGAAGGAGCTGCCCCGCCTGGAGCGGGTGGAGGTGGCCCGCTCCTGGCCCGACACGCTCCACGTGGAGGTCACCGAGCGGGAGCCGGCGGCCGTGCTGCGCAAGGGCGCCGGCTACACCGAGGTGGACCGCACCGGCGTGGCCTACGCCGACGTGACCACCGCCCCGCAGGGCGTCCCCCTGGTGCGGCTGCAACTGCCCCGGGACCCGCAGGGCTCGGCCACCCTGCGCGAGTTCGGCCGCAGGGCGCTGCTGCGCTCGGCCGTGGAGGTGGCGCGGTCACTGCCGCCGCAGGTCCGCTCGGCCACCGGCTCGATCGACGTGCGCAGCTACGACGACATCCAGTTGCTGCTCTCCGGGGGGCGCACGGTGGCGTGGGGGAGCGCGGAGCGCGGGGAGGAGAAGCGCGAGGCGCTGGCGGCGCTGCTGAAGGCCGCGCCGAAGGCGAAGCGCTACGACGTCACCTCCCCGTCGTCCCCGGCCGTGCAGCTCCCGCCCGCCCCGCCGGGCCGTTGACCCCCTGCGGACCCCTTCAACGTCCCTTCCGCGGACCGCCGGTTGACCGGTTCTCACCCTTTCCGGGACCCCGGTTCGCGTGGCAAGGGCTTGATCACATAGGGTCAAAAGAAAAACGGGAGGTTCGGCGTGTTCATTGAACCCACCCCGGCCCGCGACTTAGTGTCCTGTCTCAACGCAGCATGAGAGACAGGCATACTGATAACCCTAAACCTCAAGGTTAGGGTTCGGGTCGGCGTTCGGTACCCCCTGGCATGTGGATCGAACACGCGGATCCAACGGCATCAGTCGGCAGGGCGCCAAGGCGCCGTGACGGCACGTAACTCGAGGCGAGAGGCCTTCGACGTGGCAGCACCGCAGAACTACCTCGCAGTCATCAAGGTCGTCGGCATCGGCGGCGGGGGCGTCAACGCCATCAACCGGATGATCGAGGTCGGTCTCAAGGGCGTCGAGTTCATCGCGATCAACACCGACGCGCAGGCCCTGCTGATGAGCGACGCCGACGTCAAGCTCGACGTCGGCCGCGAGCTCACCCGCGGGCTCGGCGCCGGAGCCAACCCGGACGTCGGCCGCAAGGCCGCCGAGGACCACCGCGAGGAGATCGAGGAGGTCCTCAAGGGCGCCGACATGGTCTTCGTGACGGCGGGCGAGGGCGGCGGCACGGGCACCGGCGGCGCCCCCGTCGTCGCCAACATCGCGCGCTCCCTCGGCGCCCTCACCATCGGCGTGGTGACCCGCCCGTTCACCTTCGAGGGCCGCCGCCGGGCCAACCAGGCGGAGGACGGCATCGCGGCCCTCCGCGACGAGGTGGACACCCTGATCGTCATCCCCAACGACCGGCTGCTGTCCATCTCGGACCGCCAGGTCAGCGTGCTCGACGCGTTCAAGTCGGCCGACCAGGTCCTGCTCTCCGGTGTGCAGGGCATCACCGACCTGATCACCACCCCCGGCCTGATCAACCTCGACTTCGCGGACGTGAAGTCCGTGATGTCCGAGGCGGGGTCGGCCCTGATGGGCATCGGCTCCGCCCGCGGCGACGACCGCGCCGTCGCCGCCGCCGAGATGGCCATCTCCAGCCCGCTGCTGGAGGCGTCCATCGACGGCGCCCGCGGCGTGCTGCTGTCCATCTCCGGCGGCTCCGACCTCGGCCTGTTCGAGATCAACGAGGCGGCCCAGTTGGTCAGCGAGGCCGCCCACCCCGAGGCCAACATCATCTTCGGCGCGGTCATCGACGACGCGCTCGGCGACGAGGTGCGGGTCACCGTCATCGCCGCGGGCTTCGACGGCGGCCAGCCGCCGCCCAAGGGCGGCCGCGACAAGGTGCTGGGCTACACCGGCCGCTCCGAGGAGCCCCTGACGCCCTCCACGCCCCCGCCGCCGCGCCTGGGCGAGCCCAGGACCTCGCCGTTCGGCGGGCTGGGCAGTGTCACCCCGCGTCAGGAGGAGCCGGAGACCGACCCGGTCGCCGACCTGCCCACGCCCCCTCCCGCGCCGCCCCAGGTCCCGGCCTCCCGGCCCTACCAGGACACCCCCGCGGAGGAACTGGACGTTCCCGACTTCCTCAAGTGATGATCGGGAAGTGATAACGCAGCACTTCGACAGCGGCGGCGCGCACTTCGCCTTCACCGACCGGTGGGGCGGGGTGAGCGCCGCTCCGTACGACGAGCTCAACCTCGGCGGCGCGGTCGGCGACGATCCGGGGGCGGTGCGCGCCAACCGGGAGCTGGCCGCGAAGTCCCTCGGCCTCGACCCCGCCGCCGTCGTGTGGATGAACCAGGTGCACGGCCGGGACGTCGCGGTCGTGGACGCCCCGTTCGACGGCCCGCAGGACGCCCCCGGCGCCGCGGGCCGGGTGGACGCCGTCGTCACCACCCGCCCGGGCCTGGCGCTGGCCGTCCTGGTCGCCGACTGCGTGCCCGTCCTCCTCGCCGACCCGGTCGCCGGTGTCGCCGCGGCGGCGCACGCCGGGCGCCCCGGACTGCTCGCCGGCGTCGTCCCCGCCGTGGTGGGGGCGATGCGGGCGCGGGGCGCCGAACCGGCCCGCATCACGGCCGCCACCGGGCCCTCGGTGTGCGGGGGCTGCTACGAGGTGCCCGAGGAGATGCGCGCGGAGGTCGCGCGCGCCGTTCCCGAGGCGCACGCGACCACCCGCTGGGGCACCCCCTCCGTCGACGTCGCCGCCGGGGTGCACGCCCAACTCGCCCGACTGGGCGTGCCGGTCGGTGAAAAATCCCACATCTGCACGCGGGAGTCGGCCGACCACTACTCGTACCGGCGCGAGGGCACGACGGGCCGTCAGGCCGGGTACGTGTGGCTGGACGCCGCCGCCGCGGGGAAGGCCGCCCGGTGAGCGGCGGCACGGACCGCGCCGCCGAGCTCGCGGCGAACCTCGCCCGGGTCGAGCGCCGCATCGCCGACGCCTGCGCCGCCGCGGGCCGGGCCCGCGACGAGGTCACCCTGATCGTCGTCACCAAGACCTACCCGGCCGACGATGTGCGGTTGTTGTGTGAACTCGGTGTGCAGAACGTGGGTGAGAACCGCGACCAGGAGGCCGCGGACAAGGCCGCCGCGTGCGCGGACCTGCCCTTGACATGGCACTTCATCGGCCAGTTGCAGACCAACAAGGCCCGTTCTGTGGCGCGTTATGCCCATTTCGTGCACTCTGTGGACCGGCTGCGGCTGGTGGACGCCCTGTCGGCCGCGGCCGTCCGCGAGGGCCGCGAGCTGTCCTGCCTCCTCCAGGTCGCCCTCGACACCGAGGCGGGTCCGGAGCGGGGCCGCGGCGGCGCCGCCCCCGAGGAGGTCCCCGCGCTCGCCGACGCGGTGGCCGGGGCCGAAGGGCTGCGCCTGGCCGGGGTGATGGCCGTCGCGCCGCTGGCCGGGCCGCACGCGGGCCGGCCGCGCTCCGCGTTCGACGCCCTGTCGGAAATCGCGTCCCGGCTGCGTGCCGACCATCCTGCTGGGAACATGGTCTCCGCGGGGATGAGCGGGGATCTGGAGGAGGCGGTGGCCGCCGGGGCGACACATGTACGCGTCGGTACAGCGGTACTCGGCCTACGGTCCCGGCTCGGGTAACGTCACGCAAAGTCGGACCACAGCAAAAAATCATGGTCGGCCCCGGGGGAACCGGGGCAGACCTGTGGATCGTGGTACCAGGGTGGCGGGCCGATCCACCACAGACCGGAGGATTCAGAGTATGGCCGGCGCGATGCGCAAGATGGCGGTCTACCTCGGCCTCGTGGAGGACGATGGTTACGACGGCCGGGGGTTCGACCCCGACGACGACTTCGAGCCCGAGCTCGAGCCCGAGCGCGAACGGGTGCCACGGCAGCAGGAGGAGCCGGCCAGGGTGACGCACGCCCCCGTCCGGCCGGAGCCACGAGTGGCGCAAGTGGCATCCATCACACCCGAGCGCCACAGTCTGGAGAAGAACTCACCGGTGATCATGCCCAAGGTCGTGTCCGAGCGAGAGCCCTACCGGATCACCACTCTGCACCCCCGGACCTACAACGAAGCCCGTACCATCGGGGAGCACTTCCGCGAGGGAACCCCGGTGATCATGAACCTCACGGAGATGGACGACACGGACGCCAAGCGCCTGGTCGACTTCGCCGCGGGACTGGTCTTCGGACTGCATGGCAGTATCGAGAGAGTGACGCAGAAGGTGTTCCTCCTGTCGCCTGCTAACGTCGATGTCACGGCGGAGGACAAGGCCCGGATCGCCGAGGGCGGGTTCTTCAACCAGAGCTGAGCCCGACCGGACGGTTACGGGCCAACGAACGAGTGGGGAGAGGCAAGGCACGATGGACGTCGCACTCGGGGTGATCTACATCGTGCTGATGTGCTTCCTGGTCGTCCTGATCTTCCGATTGGTGATGGATTACGTCTTCATGTTTGCCCGGTCGTGGCAACCAGGGAAGCCGATGGTGGTCGTCCTGGAGGCCACCTACACTGTCACCGATCCGCCGCTCAAGCTTCTGCGGCGGTTCATACCGCCGCTACGTCTCGGGGGCGTGGCACTCGACCTGTCCTTCTTCGTACTGATGATCATCGTCTACATCCTGATCTCCGTCGTGGGGAGCCTGATGTGAACGATGCAGGCTGCCGATATGTCGACGATCACGTTGAGGTGAAGAGATGCCGTTGACCCCCGAGGACGTCCGGAACAAGCAGTTCACGACAGTCCGGCTCCGCGAAGGCTACGACGAGGACGAGGTCGACGCCTTCCTCGACGAGGTCGAGGGGGAACTGACCCGGCTGCTCCGTGAGAACGAGGACCTGAGGGCCAAACTGGCCGCGGCGACCCGGGCCGCCGCGCAGAGCCAGCAGCAGATGCGCAAGCCGCCGGAGCCCCAGGACCGGCCAGGTGCCCCGGTGCCCGCCGCCATATCCGGACCACAGCCGGTCCCGCCGCAGCACATGGGCGCCCCTCAACTGCCCGGTGCTCCCCAGCTTCCGGCGGGGCCGGGTGGCCACGGCCCGCAGGGCCACCCCCAGGGTCACCCGCAGGGACTCGGTCCCGGCCCTGGCATGGGTCCCGGTCCGCACATGCCGCAGCAGGGCCCCGGGGGCGACAGCGCCGCCCGTGTTCTGTCGCTGGCCCAGCAGACCGCGGACCAGGCGATCGCGGAGGCCCGTCAGGAGGCCAACAAGATCGTCGGTGAGGCGCGCAGCCGCGCCGAGGGCCTGGAGCGCGACGCCCGCGCCAAGGCCGACGCCCTGGAGCGCGACGCCCAGGAGAAGCACCGCGTGGCCATGGGCTCGCTGGAGAGCGCGCGCGCCACGCTGGAGCGCAAGGTCGAGGACCTGCGCGGCTTCGAGCGGGAGTACCGCACCCGGCTGAAGTCGTACCTGGAGAGCCAGCTCCGCCAGTTGGAGAACCAGGCCGACGACTCGCTCGCCCCGCCGCGCACCCCCGCCACGGCGTCCCTCCCGGCCCCCTCGGGCATGGGCGGCGGCACCATGGGCGGCGGCCACCAGATGGCCCCCGCGGGCGCGGGAGCCATGGGCCACACCATGGGCGGCGGCCACACGATGGGCGGCGGCCAGCAGATGGGCGGTCACACCGGCGGTCACGGCCAGCAGATGGCCCCGTCGATGACGCAGCCGATGGCCCCGGTGCGCCCGCAGGCGCCTCAGCCGCTCCAGCAGGCACCGACGCCGATGCGTGGCTTCCTCATCGACGAGGACGACAACTGACGCATCCCCGACCGCGCCCCAGCGGTCCATAGGGCCCGGCCCCAGGAGGTTTGCCTCCTCGGGGCCGGGCCCTTTTGCGGGGCCGGTTTGCGGGGGCGGGGCCGGGCGCCGCGGGGGCGCGGGCTCTCGCCCCGCGCCCCCGCGCGACCCGCTACGCCTTGCGCAGCCGGAACCGCAGCCCCAGGCCCTCGTCCGTGAACGCCTCCCCGAAGCCGTCCTCGCCCTCGCCGCGGGCGAAGTCCACCGCGAGGACCTCCTCCGCGACCAGGCCCGCGTGCTCGGTCAGCGCCTCGGCGGTCTCCTCCGCCCCGGCCTGCCAGCGCAGCGCGATCCGGTCCGCCACGTCGAGCCCGCTGGTCTTGCGGGCCTCCTGGATCAGCCGCACCGCGTCCCGGGCCAGGCCGGCCCGCCGCAGCTCGGGCGTGATGTGCAGGTCCAGCGCGACGGTGGCCCCGGACTCGTTGGCCACCGCCCACCCCTCGCGCGGGGTCTCGGTGACGACGACCTCCTCCGGGGAGAGCGTGACGGCCTCCCCGTCCACCTCGACCACCGCGGCGCCCGACGCCCGCAGCGATGCCGACAGCGCCACCGCGTCCGCCGCGGCGATGGCCTTGGCGACCGGCTGCGTGCCCTTCCCGAACCGCTTGCCCAGCGCCCGGAAGTTCGCCTTGGCGGAGGTGTCCACCAGCGACCCGCCGACCTCGGACAGCGAGGCCAGCTCGGCCACGTTCAGCTCGTCGGCGATCTGCGCCCGCAGCTCGGGGCCCAGGCCCTCGAACCCGGACGCGGCGATCAGCGCCCGGCTCAGCGGCTGGCGGGTCTTGACCCCGGAGTCGGCGCGGGTGGCCCGGCCGAGCTCCACCAGGCGCCGCACCAGCGCCATGTCCCGGGACAGCTCCGGGGAGATCAGCGACCGGTCGGCCTCGGGCCACGTGGCCAGGTGCACCGAGTCGGGCGCGTCCGGGGTGACCGGGCGCACCAGGTCCTGCCAGACCCGCTCGGTGATGAACGGCGTCAGCGGGGCCATCAGCCGGGTGACGGTCTCCAGCACCTCGTGCAGCGTGGCCAGGGCCGCGGGCTCGCCCTGCCAGAAGCGGCGGCGGGAGCGGCGCACGTACCAGTTGGACAGGTCGTCGACGAACGCGGACAGCAGCTTGCCCGCCCGCTGGGTGTCGAACGCCTCCAGCGCGGCGGTCACCTCGGCGACCGCGGTGTTCAGCTCCGACAGCAGCCAGCGGTCCAGCACCGGCCGGTCCGCGGGCGCCGGGTCGGCCGCGGACGGCGCCCAGCCGGAGGTGCGCGCGTACAGGGCCTGGAAGGCGACGGTGTTCCAGTAGGTCAGCAGGACCTTGCGGACGACCTCCTGGATGGTGGTGTGGCCGACCCGGCGGGCCGCCCACGGCGAGCCGCCCGCGGCCATGAACCACCGCACCGCGTCGGCGCCGTGGCGGTCCATCAGCGGGATGGGCTCCAGGATGTTCCCCAGGTGCTTGGACATCTTGCGGCCGTCCTCGGCGAGGATGTGGCCGAGGCACACCACGTTCTCGTAGGAGGACCGGTCGAACACCAGGGTGCCGATGGCCATGAGCGTGTAGAACCAGCCGCGGGTCTGGTCGATGGCCTCCGAGATGAACTGCGCCGGGTAGGACCGCTCGAAGACGTCCTTGTTGCGGTACGGGTAGCCCCACTGGGCGAACGGCATGGCGCCGGAGTCGTACCAGGCGTCGATGACCTCGGGCACCCGGGTCGCGGTCAGCGCGCAGCCGTCCGCGGGGCAGGGGAGGGTCACCTCGTCGATGTGGGGCCGGTGCGGGTCGATGCCGGACACGTCGCGCCCGGCCAGTCGTGACAGCTCGGCGCGGGAGCCGACGCAGGTCAGGTGGCCCTCCTCGCACCGCCACAGCGGCAGCGGGGTGCCCCAGTAGCGGTTGCGGGACAGCGCCCAGTCGATGTTGTTGTTCAGCCAGTCGCCGTAGCGGCCGTGCTTGACGGTCTCCGGGAACCAGTTGGTGCGCTCGTTCTCCCGCAGCAGCGCGTCCTTCACCGCGGTGGTGCGGATGTACCAGGACGGCTGCGCGTAGTACAGCAGCGCGGTGTGGCAGCGCCAGCAGTGCGGGTAGCTGTGCTCGTACGGCACATGCCGGAACAGCAGTCCGCGGGCGTCGAGGTCGGCCACGAGGTGCTCGTCGGCCTTCTTGAAGAACTGCCCGCCGACCAGGCCGAGGCCCTCCTCGAAGGTGCCGTCGGCGCGGACCGGGTTGACCACCGGCAGGCCGTACGCCCGGCAGGTGCGCAGGTCGTCCTCGCCGAACGCGGGGGCCTGGTGCACCAGGCCGGTGCCGTCCTCGGTGGTGACGTAGGCGGCGTTCACCACGAAGTGTGCCCCGTCCAGCGGGACCAGGTCGAACGGGCGGCGGTAGTTCCAGCGCTCCATCTCGGCGCCGGTGAAGGACTCGCCGGTGGCGGTCCAGCCCTCGCCGAGGGCCTTGTCCAGCAGCGGCTCGGCGACGACGAGGCGCTCGGCGCCGTCGGTGGCGACGACGTAGGTGACCTCCGGGTGGGCGGCGACGGCCGTGTTGGACACCAGCGTCCACGGGGTCGTCGTCCACACCAGCAGCGACGCCCGCCCGGCGAGCGGGCCCGAGGTGAGCGGGAAGCGGACGAACACCGACGGGTCCACCACGGTCTCGTAGCCCTGCGCGAGCTCGTGGTCGGACAGGCCGGTGCCGCAGCGGGGGCACCAGGGGGCGACGCGGTGGTCCTGGACCAGCAGGCCCTTGCCGAAGATCTCCTTCAGCGACCACCACACGGAGTCGACGTACTCCGGGTCCATGGTCCGGTACGCCTGGTCCATGTCCACCCAGTAGCCCATGCGGCGGGTGAGCTCGGCGAAGGCGCCCACGTGGCGCAGCACGGACTCGCGGCACCTGGCGTTGAACTCGGCGATGCCGTACCGCTCGATGTCCTGCTTGCCGGAGAAGCCGAGCTCCTTCTCCACGGCCAGCTCCACCGGCAGGCCGTGGCAGTCCCAGCCCGCCTTGCGGGCGACGTGGCGGCCGCGCATCGTCTGGAAGCGGGGGAAGACGTCCTTGAAGACCCGGGCCTCGATGTGGTGGGCGCCCGGCATGCCGTTGGCGGTGGGCGGGCCCTCGTAGAACACCCACTCGGGGCGGCCCTCGCTGAGCTCTACGGAGCGGGCGAAGACCTTGTTCTCCTGCCAGAACGCGAGCACCTCGTGCTCCAGCGCGGGCAGGTCCACCTGGGCGGGGACCTGGCGGTACTGCGTCATCGTCGGCGACCTCCGGCGGACAGTTCACGTGTGTCGTTCTCTTCGTCCGTCGGAGGGACGATCCCGCCGCGCCCCCGCGGAGCCGTCCGCCGGGCGCGGGCGGTCCCGCGGTACCACCCTCCTTGGCCACGGGCCGCTGATCCGCCCCTGACCCCCTCATTCGCTGCGCGAAGCCGGTTCTACTCGCCCGTGCGGGGGATGCCCGCGGGGTTTTCCTCCGGCGGCTCCGGGGTGATCTTCACACCGCGCACGCCCCCGGGCTTCCACCGTCCCCGGGTCGCTCATGGCTGCGTGCGGCGCTACTCCTCCCCATCCACGCCTTTCGCGGTCCCCAGTGTACGGGGCGGCGGGGACGCCGCGCTCCGGGTATTCGCCGGTCGCGGGGTTGCGCGGACGGCGCGGAGCGGGACCTCCGCCCGCCCGGGGCCGGGATTACCCGGACGACGGATGGGCACAAACCAGGCAGGCCGTCCGCCCCGCGTGCCGTAGGGCTGGGCGGGTGGCGCGGGCGGCGCGCCCCGTTGCCGCGGGAGTGGGGTCGATTTATCGTTCCGGCACGATTCACGAGCAAGATCACAATATGTGAAAGGACCGCGGCGATGGACACCAACCCGGCGGACGGCGGGGCGGCGGGCGCCGCCGTGGGCACGGCAGGCGAGGACGCGGCGGGCGGGAGCACGGCTGACGGGGGAGCCGGGGACGCGCCCCAGGAGGCGAAGGCGGCGGGGAACGGCGGCCGGGCGCGCCCCGCCGACGCGCATGAACGGACCGCGGCGGGGAAGGAACGGCCCGCCCCCGGCGAGGACGCGCCCCCGGGGGGCGAGGGTCCCGGGCGGTCCCGGGACGCGGGCATCGAGACGACTGCGACGACGGGAGCCAGGCCGGTGGCGGCGAAGAAGAAGGCGACGGCGGTTGAGACTGCGGCTCCCACGGCCGGCGGGGTGCCCAAGGCCAGGGGCGCGGGGCCGATCGAGCCCGGCGACCTGCCGGTGCGCGGCGGCGAGGACGAGTGGACCGAGGCGGAGGTGGACGAGCTGCGCTCCGGGCTGCTGGAGGACACCGCGCGGCTGAAGCAGGAGATCGTCCTCGCCGAGCGGTCCATCTCCGGCCTGATGCGGGACTCGGCGGGCGGCGCGGGCGAGGACGACGCCGACACCGGCACCAAGAACATCTCCCGCGAGCACGAGATGGCGCTGGCCAACAACGCCCGCGAGATGCTCGCCCAGTCCGAGCACGCCCTGGACCGGCTGGACACCGGCCGCTACGGCTACTGCGAGTCCTGCGGCAACCCGATCGGCAAGGCCAGGCTCCAGGCGTTCCCCCGGGCGACGCTGTGCGTGGAGTGCAAGCAGCGGCAGGAGCGCCGCTGACCTCGTTCGGACGTGTGTGCCGTACTCTCGTGCTCGTCGGGTGCGACCCGGGACGGGCGGGGATCGCCGGCCGGATCGCGGGGCAGCGGGCTTCAAGGACTCACGTGGCGAAGGACGCACAGGACGTGCAGGACGCGGCGCAGGGCGAGCGGGACGAGCACGGCGACGACGGCGAACGCGCCGGGGACGCGGCCGCGCGCGGGCCCAGGCGCGTCGCGGTGCTGCTCGGCGTGGCGGCGCTGGCCTACGCGCTGGACCTGGTGACCAAGCTGGTCGTGGTGGCGGAGCTGGAGCACGAGCCGGCCATCGAGATCGTCGGCGACTGGCTGAAGTTCGAGGTGGTGCGCAACGCGGGCGCCGCCTTCGGCATCGGCGAGGCGCTCACGATCGTCCTCACCCTCATCGCCACCATCGTGATCGGGGTGATCGCCCGGATCGCCCGCAAGCTGCACAGCCTGCCGTGGGCGGTCGCGCTCGGGCTGCTGCTCGGCGGGGCGTTGGGCAACCTGACGGACCGCGTCTTCCGCTCGCCCGGGATCTTCCGCGGCGAGGTGGTGGACTTCATCGCCCCGGCCCACTTCGCGGTCTTCAACCTGGCCGACTCGGCGATCGTGTGCGGCGGCGTGCTGATCGTGGTGCTGTCCTTCCGCGGCCTGTCCCCGGACGGAACCGTCCACAAGGACTGAGGCGCCGGGCCCGCGGGGCGCGGCCCCGCTCCGGGCGCTGTGCGGGGGTGCGGGGCGCGGCCCCGTGCCCGCGCGGCGCGAGCCGCCTCCGGGACTTGGCATACTCGACGGGGTGAGCACGCTTCCGCAGACCCGCACCCTGCCCGTACCCGACGGCCTCGAGGGCGAGCGCATCGACGCCGCGCTCGCACGCATGTTCGGCTTCTCTCGGACCAAGGCGGCCGAGCTGGCCGCCTCGGGCAAGGTGCTCCTCGACGGCGCCGCGGCGGCCAAGTCCGACCGGGTGCACGCCGGGGCCTGGCTGGAGGTCGAGCTGCCGCCGCCGCCCGCGCCCGTGCAGGTCGTCGCGGAGCCCGTGCCCGGCCTGCGGATCGTGCACGACGACGACCACGTGGTGGTCGTGGACAAGCCGGTCGGCGTCGCCGCCCACCCCAGCCCCGGCTGGCACGGGCCCACCGTGATCGGCGGGCTCGCCGCCGCGGGCTTCCGCGTCTCCACCTCCGGCGCCGCCGAGCGCCAGGGCATCGTGCACCGCCTGGACGTCGGCACCTCCGGGCTGATGGTCGTCGCCAAGTCGGAGACCGCCTACTCGGAGCTGAAGCAGCAGTTCCGCGAGCGCACCGTGGACAAGCGCTACCACGCCCTGGTGCAGGGCCACCCCGACCCGATGCGCGGCACCGTGGACGCGCCCATCGACCGCCACCCCACCCACGACTACAAGTGGGCGGTCGTGGCCGACGGCCGCCCCAGCGTCACCCACTACGACGCCATCGAGGCGTTCCGGGCCGCCAGCCTGCTCGACATCAAGCTGGAGACCGGCCGCACCCACCAGATCCGGGTGCACATGTCCGCGCTGCGCCACCCCTGCGTCGGCGACCTGACCTACGGCGCCGACCCCACCCTCGCCAAGCGGCTCGGGGTCTCCCGGCAGTGGCTGCACGCGGTGCGGCTCGGCTTCACGCACCCGGGCGACGGCCGCTGGGCGGAGTTCACCAGCGACTACCCGGACGACCTGGCGGGCGCGCTGGAGAAGGTGCGGGCGGACAGTGCCTGAGCCGGCGGGGAGCGCGCCGCGGTGGAAGGTCCGCGTCGCGGACGCCGCCGACTTGGCGGCGGTGCACGAGGTGCGCGAGCGGGTCTTCGTCCGGGAGCAGGGCATCGCGGCCGAGCTGGAGTGGGACGCGTACGACGGGCCCGAGTGCGGCACCGTCCACCTGCTGGCCGAGGGCCCGGACGGGCCCGTCGGCACGGTGCGGATGCTGACCGGTGACGTGGCCGCCACCAAGAACGGCGGGCGGCGGGACGAGGCGGTGCTCGGCCGCCTGGCCGTGCTGGCGCGCGAACGCGGCACCGGGCTCGGCGCCGCGCTGGTGCGGGCGCTGGAGGAACAGGCCCGGCGGCGCGGCCTCACCGGGGTGTACCTGGAGGCGCAGGCGCAGGTGGTGCCGTTCTACGAGCGGCTCGGCTACACCGCGTCCGGGCCGCTGTTCGACGACGGCACGGGCATCCGGCACCGGGTGATGCGGCGGGCCCTGAGCTGAGCCCGCGGGGGCGGCCCGGGATCGCGCCGACCGCGCCGGGTCAAGTATTCCGATCATAGGATGGTCGGTTTCCGGGCAGCCGCCCTGCGTGGAACAGCTCTCCCTCCTGCTCATCGTCCTGCTGGCCGCCATCGTCGTGGTGCCGCTGGCGGAGCGGTTCGGGCTGCCGTCGCCGGTGCTGATGACCCTGTTCGGCTCGGTGCTCGCCCTGCTGCCGTTCGTCCCGAACACCGAGATCCCGCCCGACCTGATCCTGCCCCTGGTGCTGCCGCCGCTGCTGTACGCGGCGGTGCGCCGCACCACATGGCGGCAGTTCATGGCCAATGTGCGGCCGATCCTGCTGCTCGCGGTGGCCCTGGTCGGCGTGACCACCGCCGCGGTGGCGGCCGTGGTGTCCGCCGTGGTGCCGGGGCTGCCGCTGGCCGCGGCCGTGGTGCTGGGCGCGCTGGTGGCCCCGCCCGACCCGGTGGCGGCCACGGCGGTCGCGGGCCGGCTGCGGCTGCCGCGCCGCCTGGTGTCCATCCTGGAGGGGGAGGGCCTGTTCAACGACGTCACGGCGATCGTGCTGTACAACGTCGCGGTCACCGCCGCCGTCGCCGGGACCTTCTCGCTGCCCGCCGCCCTCGGGGAGCTGCTGCTGTCCGCGGTGGTCGCCGCGGCGGTGGGCCTGGTGACGGGCTGGGTGGCGCACCGGCTGATGGGGCTGCTCGGCGACGCCGCGCTCCAGATCGCGCTGACCCTGCTGGTGCCGTTCGTCTCCTACGCCGTCGCCGAGGAGCTGCACGGCTCAGGGGTGCTGGCGGTGCTCACCACCGGGCTGTTCCTGTCCGAGTACGCGATGGGCGCCGACGACGTCACCCGGCGGCTGGCCGGGCACACCTTCTGGGAGATCGTGGACCTGCTGGTCACCGGGGTGGCGTTCGCGCTGATCGGCCTGGAGTTGCACCATGTGCTGGACCGCGCCGAGGGCCGGTGGGGCGAGCTCGCCGCGGACGCCGCGATCGTGCTGGCCGTCGTGGTCGGCGTGCGGCTGCTGTGGCTGCTGCCCGCCGTGTGGGTGACCAACCGGCTGCACCGGCGCGAGGACGTGGACGAGGAGACCCCGGGCGGCTGGCGGGAGACCGTGCTGATGTGGTGGGCCGGGCTGCGCGGCGTGGTGTCCGTGGCGCTGGTGCTGGCCCTGCCCCAGCACACCGACGACGGCGGGCCCTTCCCCGGCCGGGACACGCTGGTGTTCATCGCGTTCGCCGTCGTCCTGGCCACCCTGGTCGTGCAGGGGCTGACCCTGCCCTGGCTGTCCCGGCGGCTGCGCCTGGACGCGGGCGAGGAGCGGGAGGCCAGGACCGAGCACGACCTGGCGGTGCGGGCCACCAAGGCGGCGCTGCGGCGGCTGCGGGAGATCGAGGAGGCCGAGGACCTGCCCGAGGAGCTCTCCGAGCGGCTGCGGGCGCGGAACTTCGACCTGCTGGGCAGGCTCAGCCCGGACGCGTGGGAGGAGGAGCAGCGCGAGGCCGTCAGCAGGCGCGCCGAGCGGATGCGGCGGATGAAGGAGGTGGAGGCGCGGATGCTGTCCGCGGCCAGGGCCGAGCTGCTGGCGGCCCGCACCGAGTCGGGCGGCGACCCCCAGTTGGCCGACCGGGTGCTGCACCGCCTGGACGTGCGCAGCATGCGGGCCGGGGGAGGGTGAGGCGGGCCCGGCCCGCTGGAAGGATGGGGCGGCCCCCTCCGCCGGGGCCGGGAGCGGAACGGCGGCCCGCGCGCGCCTCCCGGCCGGGGCGGGGCGCGGGCCGAAGGCGAACCACAGGCAGGACTTCCTACTTCAGGCTGGAGCAGACGTGGCACGGTTGGTGCTTTTCCACTCGGCGTACGGGCAGCGGCCCGCGGTGCGGGCGGCGGCGGAGATGCTGCGGGAGGCGGGGCACGAGGTGCACGCCCCCGACCTGTACGACGGGCAGGTCGTGGACACCGTCGAGGAGGGCATGCGGATCAGCGAGGAGATCGGCCGTGACGAGCTGCTGCGGCGCGCGGTCGCCGCGGCGGCGCCGCACTCGGCGGGCGGGCTGGTCTACGCGGGCTTCTCCCTGGGCGGCGCGATCGCGCAGAACCTGGCCCTGGCCGACACCGAGGCCGGAGGGCTGCTGCTGTTCCACGGCACCTCGGACCTGCCGGAGGACGCCGCCACCGGGCTGCCCGTGCAACTGCACGTGGCCGAGCCCGACCCGTTCGAGTCGGAGGACTGGCTGAACGCCTGGTACCTGCGGATGCGGCGGGCCGGGGCCGACGTGGAGGTGCACCGCTACCGCGGGGCCGGCCACCTGTTCACCGATCCGGATCTTCCCGACTGGGACGAGCACGCCGCTGGCCGGGCATGGGCTGCCGCCCTGTCTTTCCTCGGGGGTCTGTGAGCCTGCGCAGCCCGGGGGAGCCGTCCCCCGGGCCCTGCGCGGCCCCGTCCCCGGCGGCCCGCAGGGCGGCGGCCGGATCCGCGGCGGGGTCGGCGGCCCCCGGGGCGGCGGCCGGGCCGGTGGTGATCCTCGGCAGCGCGTACGGGTGGTGCTCGGCGATGTGGGCGATCAGCTTCTCGCGGACCTCGCAGCGCAGCTCCCACAGCGCCTCGGCGTCCTTCGCCGTCATCAGCGCCCGCAGCAGGATCGTGGACGGGGTGCTGTCGGTGACCTGGAGCGCCTGGGCGCGGCCGTCCCAGAACGCCGACGCCTCCACGATCCGGCGCAGCTCCGCCCGCAGCTCGTCGACGGGTGCGCGGTGGTCCAGGTGCAGGAAGACCGTGCCGGTCATCCGCGGGTCGCGGCGGGACCAGTTCTCGAACGACTCCCCGGCGAACTTCGACACCGGCATCACGATGCGGCGCTCGTCCCAGGTGAGCAGCACCACGTAGGTGAGGGTGATCTCCTCGATGGTCCCCCACTCGCCGTTGTAGACGACCACGTCGCCGATGCGCACCGAGTCGTCGAGCGCGATCTGCATCCCGGCGAAGACGTTGCCCAGCGTGGACTGGGCGCCGATGCCGATGACGATGCCGAGCACGCCCGCCGACGCGAGCATGCTGGTCCCCGCGGTGCGGGCCTGCGGGAACGTCATCAGCATGATCGCCAGCGCCAGCACGGTGACGCTGGCGTTGAGCACGCGCCGGATCAGCGTGGCCTGGGTGCGCACCCGGCGCACCCGCGCGTAGTCACGGCTGACCGCCGCGTAGCGGGTGATGGTCGGCTCCACCACCGCGGTGAGCACCCGCGAGATCAGCCAGGCCGTGGACCCTATGGTGACCAGCAGCAGGGCGTGCTGCACCACGCTCTGGTGGTTCGGCGTGAGGTCGGCGGTCGGCTGGGACGCGGTCAGCGTGCCGGTGACCACGGTGAGCTGCAAGGGCAGGCGGCAGCGGCGCAGGAGCGGCCACAGCGGGGTGCGCGGGTGTCTCGCCGCAACCCGCCGCAGTGAGCGGTCGGCCACCCAGCCCACGACCAGGGTGAGCACGAGTGCGATGCCCGCGGCTATCGCGGGGCGCAGCAGGCTGTCCGTCATTCGGGTAAGGCTTGCCGCTGCGGGCGCCGTCATGCGTCCTTTCGCGTGAGACGGAGCCCACAGCGGGTTCCCCCGAGCGTCCGTGCGGCGTGCGCGCGGCTCAGTAGACCGATATGTGGACGTGGTCGTAGTGGTTCTGCGTCACCGAGCCCCGGTCCTCCATCAGCCGGTTGCCGCGCTGCGGGAACCGGCTGGACCATATGCGCTGCTCGTATATGACGTACCACACGCCGTACTCGTCGGCGTGCTCCCGCACCCACGACGCGATCCGTTGGCCGAGCCGGTGGCCCTCGCCCGTGGCGCGCCGCCCCGCCGGCGCCACCATGTAGTCGCAGGCCCGGCCCAGCGGGTGCTCGCCGCCGCCCGCTATCCCGCCGTCCTCCCGGTGGCACCCCCACCCGCCGGTGAGGCCGAACTCCGCGGTGACCGCGTCCCGCACCGCCCGCATCCGCGGGGTGATCCGCTCCGGCCCGGCGGGCCGCTCCGGCTCCCACGACCGCGCCCGCACCTGCGCCCGCAGGCCCTCCCACCAGCTGGCCAGCACACCCACCCCGGCGAGCAGGGCCAGTGCCAGCACGACGGCGGCGGACCGCGTCCCGGCCCGCCGCCACCGCACCGACTTCCCCTCGTCCATCACCCCGGCAACGCGCGGCGCCGCGCCGGAGTGCCCGCGGGTGGGGCGTGCGCGTCAGGCGACCGGCGCGTCCGCCCGCTCCACCCGCTGACTGCCCGTCACCGTGCGGTACGAGCGCAGCCAGCGGCTGGTGGCGTCGCGGTCGGCCCGGTCGGAGATGGCGTAGTAGTCCATCTGCGCCCGCTGCGGCGTCACGTCCAGCACCCCGTAGCCGTGGGAGTCCAGATCGACCCACTTCACATGGCGGTTGGCGGCCCGCAGCGCGGCCGCCGCCACCGGGGAGACGGTGTGCGGCTCCACGCCGAGGATGTCGTCGATGTTGTCGGACGTCACCGAGGGCACCACGAACTCGGTGGCCACCGAGCCGGACAGCGGGTAGGTGGCGGCCTCCCGCGGCACGTCGTTGGCCCAGGCGGTGTGGATGTCGCCGGTGAGGAAGACGGTGTTGCGCACGCCGCTGCCGCGCAGGTGGTCGAGCAGCTCGCGGCGGTCCGCGGTGTAGCCGTCCCACTGGTCGGTGTTGACCGCCAGGCCCTCCCGCGGCAGCCCCAGCAGCTCCGCGAGCGGCCGCAGCAGGTAGGCGGGCAGGGAGAGGAACGCCACCGGGGAGATCATCACCGAGTTCCCGACCAGCCGCCACGTGGTGTCCGACTCCGCCAGCCGCTTCTTCAGCCACGCCATCTGCGCGTCGCCGGTGATGGTGCGCGCGGGGTCGTCCGGTCCTCCGCCTCCGGCGGCACCCCCGCCGCCGAACCCGCCTTGCCCCGACCGGAACGAGCGCAGGTCGAGCAGCGAGATGTCGGCGAGCCGGCCGTACCGCAGCCCGCGGTAGGTGGTGCCCGCGACGGACGGGCGCACCGGCATCCACTCGAAGTACGCCTGCTTGGCCGCCGCCACCCGGGCCGCCCAGTCGCCCTCCGCCTCGGGCTGGTGGTTGCCCGCGTCCTGCGACGTGGCGTTGTCGGCGAACTCGTGGTCGTCCCAGATCGCTATCGCCGGCACGGCGGCGTGCAGCGCCTGGAGCTCGGGGTCGGTCTTGTACGTGCCGTGCCGCAGCCGGTAGTCGGCGAGCGTGACGATCTCGTGCTCGGGCCGGTGCGGCCGCACCACCGTGCCGCGGTCGGCGTACTCGCCCGTTCTGTACTCGTATATGTAGTCGCCGAGGAACAGCACCGCGTCCAGGTCGCCGCGCGCGGTCAGGTGCCGGTACGCGGAGAAGTGGCCGGCCTCCCAGTTGGCGCACGACACCGTGCCCAGGCGCAGCCGCTGCACCGCGGCGTCCCGCGCGGGCGCGGTGCGGGTGCGGCCGGTGGGGGAGTGCGTCCCGGCGGCCGTGAAGCGGTACCAGTAGTCCGTGGCGGGCGCCAGGCCCCGCACGTCCACCTTGACGGTGTGGTCGGACTCCGGGCCCGTCGCGACCGTGCCGCGAGCCACCACGTGGGCGAACCCGGCGTCCGACGCCACGGCCCACTCGACCTCGGCGCGCGGCCCGCGGCCCGAGCCGGGGGCGGCGTCGGGCGTGGGCGTGACGCGGGTCCACAGCACCACGCCGTCGGGCAGCGGGTCGCCCGAGGCGACGCCGTGCGCGAACGCGGGCGCCTCCGCGGCGGACGCCCGCGCGGCGGTGGCCAGCGGCAGCGCGGCGGCGCCCGCGGCGGCGGCCTTGACGACCGTGCGGCGGCCGGGCGCGGCGGGGATCGGGGCGGTTGAGGGTCTGTCAGTCGTGTCCGTCACGGCCACTCAGGCTAGGCGAGACCCCGCGCCGTGCGGAGGGCCCCGGCCAAGATTTCCACCGCCCGTGGACGGGCGCTCGCCCGCTGTTCGCCGGGGCACGCCTGCGGTGCGCGCGCCCCGGCGGGCCGGGCGGCCCCGGCCGGGACCGCCCGGCGGCCTCACCGCCTCACTTCGCCCCGAGCTGCTTGTCCACCATCGCCGTGAACTGCGCCGGGGTCACCGACCGCCCGCCGGAGAGCACCTCCAGCTTCTTGCCGTTGAGCAGGACGGTCGGGGTGCCGGAGACCCCGCTCTCGTCGAAGGCGTCCGAGACCTTCTTCACCCAGGGCATGTACGTGAGGTTCCGCACGGCCGCGTCGAACTCCGGGGTGCGCAGCCCCGGCACCTTCCCGGCCAGGTCGAGCAGGTGGCCGGTGTCCGCGTAGGCGTCGTCGCGCTCGTCGGGGTGGTTGGCGTACAGGACCTTGTGGAACGCCGCGAACTTCGCCGGGCCCTCCTGCGCCGCCGCGCCCAGGGCGTTCAGGGCGCGCTTGGAGCCGCTGCCGCCCAGGTTGTCGTCGAGGAACGTGGCCAGGTGGTACTCGACCTTGAACCTGCCCTCGTCGGCGAGCCTGGTGATGGTGTCCGCGTTGGCCTGCTCGAACATCGCGCAGTACGGGCAGCGCGGGTCCTCGTAGACGGCCAGGGTGTCCTTGGCGGCCGGGTCCCCGTAGGTGATCACCGTGCCGCCGGGGCCCGACGTCCCGGAGGGGATCCTCAGCGGCTGCCCGGTGGCGGCCTCGGCGACCCGGCCGTCCCGGCCGCCGCCGCCCTTGGCTCCGGACAGCGCGGCGCCGACGCCCGCGGCCAGCGCCAGGACCAGCACGGCCGAGCCGGTGACCGCCAGCCGGCGGCGCAGCTTGCGGTGGCGCTCCTCGCGGGCCTGCTCGGCCTGGAGCCGCTCGCGGGCGGAGCGGGGAGCCTCGTTCCTCCCGGCGGTGGTCCTGCCGGACGGGCTCCTTCCGGCGGTGTTCTTCCCGGCGGTGTTCCGGCCGGCGGTGTTCTTCCCAGGGGTGTTCTTCGTGCCCATGGCGGATCGATCCCTTGTGTGGCGCGTGACGCGTGACCCGTGTCGTGCCGCGTGACGCGTGTCGGATGCGGAGTGGGACGCGTTCCGGCCGGGTGGAGAGCGGGGGGCGCGCGAGGGCGCGCGGCTGGGCGCCGGGGCTCAGCGGGTGCGCGCGGGCGCGGGCCGCCGGGGCGCGGGAGTGCGCGGGGCGGGTGCTCTCACCAGGCCGGCGCCGGGCACGGCGGACCCCGCCGCGCCACGTACCGCCGCACCGCGGCCTCGGTGGGCGACGGGCGCTCGTCCCGCCTGCGCCGCGCGGGGAAGGGGACGGGCGCGGTGACGGGCACCGACAGGACCAGGCGCAGCGGGGCCACGGCCACCGCGGCCAGGGCCCGCAGCAGCCGGAACGCCGCCGCCTCGCCCTGGCGCAGCCACCACGCCGCGATCAGGCCGACCGCGACGTGCGCGAGGAGCAGCAGCCACGCCGGGACCATGCCGCCGGGCAACTCGATGACGGTGCCCACGGAGGAGCCGTCGCCGCACAGGGCGCCCACCGAGCGCAGCGAACCGGGCACCGGGCCGCCGGAGGTTCCGTAGCAGGTGTCCTGGCTGCGGGTGAAGACCCAGTCCACGGCCAGCTCCAGCGGCACCAGCAGCGCCGCGATGTGGGCCAGCCGCCGCTCCCGCCCGGCCAGGGCGAAGGCGGCGCCGAAGACCCCGGCCGCCACCACGGCGAGCGTGGCGAGGGGCAGCGGGGAGCGGGAGAGCAGGACGTGCGCGGACGCGGCGAGTGTCACGCACAGCGCGGTGAACAGCGCCGCGCGGAGGGTCCGCAGCCACGTCGTCGTCTCCATAGCGTTCGCCAGTGTGGCACGGCGAACGTAAGAGCGGGATATGGACGCCGGGGGTCGGGGGACGGGCATCGGCCCCCTCCGGGGACCAGGGTGCTCCGCCCGCCCGGCCCCCGGGCGCCCGCCCCTACAGCCCCGGGATCCGGCCGTTGCGGAACAGGTCCACGAAGAGCTGGTGGTCGGCCCTGGCGCGGGCACCGTAGGAGTGGGCGAAGTCCACCAGCATCCCGGCGAAGTCCTCGTCCCGGTCGCCGATCACCGCGTCGATGGCGGCCTCGGTGGAGAACGGCACCAGGGAGTGCTCGCTCTCGTCGTCCGCGGCGCCGTGCATGGTGGCGGTGGCCCGGCCGAGGTCGGCGACCACCGCGCGGATCTCGGCCGGCTCGTTGATGTCCGACCAGTCCAGGTCCACCGCGTACGGGGACACCTCGGCGACGAGCTGCCCCACCCCGTCCAGCTCCGTCCAGCCCACCCACGGGTCGGCGTGCGCCTGGAGCGCGCGCTGGCTGATCGCGGTGCGGTGGCCCTCGTGCCGGAAGTAGCCGCGCACCCGCGGGTCGGTGACGTGGCGGCTCACGGCCGGGGTCTGCCCCTGCTTCATGTAGATCACCACATCGTTCTCCAGGGCGTCCGTGCGGCCCTCGAGCAGCAGGTTGTAGCTGGGCAGGCCCGCGCTGCCGATGCCGATCCCGCGGCGGCCCACCACGTCCTTGACCCGGAAGTCCCGGCCCGCGCCGCGCACCGGTCCGGACGGCTCGGGCAGGGTCTCCACGTACCTCTCGAACGCCTCGAGCACCTTCGCCCGCGTCGCCGGGTCCAGCTCGATCGCGCCGCCGCCGGAGGTGAAGCGCCGCTCGTAGTCGCGGATCTCCGTCATCTCCCCGAGCAACCCGGCCCTGGTCCTGGTGCGGGCGTGCCGCAGCGCGTCCAGCAGCGGGCCCTGCGCCGTCTCCAGGGTCAGCGGCCGCGGCTCGCCCTGCCCGCCGTCCGCGTTCACCAGCACCCGGATCCGCTCCCGGTAGGCGGCGGCGTACACCCGCACCAGGTCCGAGATCGTCTCGTCGGCGAGCGCCTTGGCGTACCCGATCAGGGCCACCGAGGCGGCGAAGCGCTGCACGTCCCACAGGTAGGGGCCGACGTACGCCTCGTCGAAGTCGTTGACGTTGAAGATCAGGCGGCCGGAGGAGTCCATGTAGGTGCCGAAGTTCTCCGCGTGCAGGTCGCCGTGGATCCACACCCGGCGGGTGCGCTCGTCGAGGAACTCCGCCCCGTGCTCCGACTCCCGCGCGTCCGCGTAGAACAGGGCGGCCGTGCCCCGGTAGAAGGCGAACGCCGACGCCGCCATCTTGCGGAACTTCACCCGGAACGCCGCCGGGTCCCGGGCCAGCAGCTCCCCGAAGGCGGCGTCGAAGACGTCGAGGACGGTCTTCGCGCGCGGCCCCTCCAGGGCACCGTGCCCCGGGGCGCTCCCGGCTCCGGAGGTGATCGACATGGGGGTGTCCTCCTCGTTCCGCTCGTCCGTGTGCCCGTACCCGTGCGCCCGGCCCGACCGCCGCCGGGCCGGCGCCGCACCGGGTCCGACCGCAGGATGTCAGACCGGTGTGGAAGGCTTGTCGCCGATACGGTGGATCCCGGCCGGGGAGGCTCCCTCCCGCCGGACCCCGGTCAGGACCGTCCGCACGTCCCCAGGGAAGGCCGCCAGGTGACCAAGCCGTTCGCCCACTTGCATGTCCACACCGAATACTCCCTGCTCGACGGGGCGGCGCGGCTGAAGGACATGTTCAAGGAAGCCACCCGGCTGGGGATGACGCACGTCGCCATCACCGACCACGGCAACATGCACGGCGCCCACGACTTCTACTCCCAGGCCACGGCAGCCGGCATCGTCCCGGTGATCGGCATCGAGGCGTACATCGCCCCAGAGTCCCGGGCCAACAAGAAGCGGGTCACCTGGGGCACGCCGGCCCAGAAGCGCGACGACGTCTCGGCCTCCGGCGCCTACCTGCACAAGACGATCTGGGCGCGGAACAAGACCGGCCTGCACAACCTGTTCAAGCTCACCTCGCGCTCCTACGCCGAGGGCTGGCTGGTGAAGTGGCCCCGGATGGACAAGGAGATCATCGCCGAGCACGCCGAGGGCCTGATGGCCTCCACCGGCTGCCCGTCCGGCGAGGTGCAGACCAGGCTGCGGCTCGGCCAGGAGGAGGAGGCGCTGCGGGCGGCCGCCTTCTACCAGGACATCTTCGGCAAGGAGAACTACTTCCTGGAGCTGATGGACCACGGCATCGAGATCGAGAAGCGGGTCCGCGACGGCCTGCTGGAGATCGGCCGGAAGCTCGGCATCCCCCCGGTGGTCACCAACGACAGCCACTACACCTACGCCGAGGAGGCCACCTCCCACGACGCGCTGCTGTGCGTCCAGACCGGCAAGACCCTCACCGACCCGGACCGGTTCCGCTTCGACGGCAGCGGCTACTACCTGAAGTCGCCGGACGAGATGTACGCCGTCGACTCCTCGGAGGCGTGGCAGGAGGGCTGCCGCAACAGCCAGCTCCTGATCGCCCAGCGCGTCGAGACCGACGGCATGTTCGAGTTCAAGAACCTCATGCCGCGCTTCCCGGTCCCGGAGGGCTACGCCTCGGAGGACGAGTACTTCCGCGCCGAGGTGTGGAAGGGCATGGACGAGCGGTGGCCGAACGGCTACGACGAGGAGCACCGCCGCCAGGTCGAGTACGAGATGAACACCATCTGCCAGATGGGCTTCCCGGCGTACTTCCTCGTCGTCGCGGACTTCATCAAGTGGGCCAAGGACAACGGCGTGGCCGTGGGCCCGGGCCGCGGCTCCGCGGCGGGCTCCCTGGTCGCCTACGCGCTGCGGATCACCGACCTCGACCCGCTCGAGCACGGCCTGATCTTCGAGCGGTTCCTCAACCCCGAGCGCGTGTCGATGCCCGACATCGACGTCGACTTCGACGAGCGTGGGCGCGCCGACGTCATCCGCTACGTCACGGAGAAGTGGGGCTCCGACAAGGTCGCCATGATCGCCACCTACGGCCGGATCAAGGCCAAGAACGCGATCAAGGACGCCACCCGGGTGCTCGGCTACCCGTACGCCATGGGCGACCGCATCACCAAGGCGATGCCGCCGGACGTGCTCGGCAAGGGCATCCCGCTGTCCGGCATCACCGACCCGGGCCACCCCCGCTACGGCGAGGCCGGCGAGATCCGCTCGATGTACGAGAACGAGCCGGACGTGAAGAAGGTCATCGACACCGCCCGGGGCCTGGAGAACCTGGTCCGGCAGATCGGTGTCCACGCGGCCGGCGTGATCATGTCCGCGGAGCCGCTGACCGACCACATCCCCACCTGGACCAGGCACACCGACGGCGTCACCATCACCCAGTGGGACTACCCGACCTGTGAGTCGCTCGGCCTGCTGAAGATGGACTTCCTGGGCCTGCGCAACCTCACGATCATGGACGACGCCGTCAAGCTGATCAAGAAGAACAAGGGGATCGACCTCAAGCTCCTCGAGCTGCCGCTGGACGACGAGAAGACCTACGAGCTGTTCTCCCGCGGCGACACCCTCGGCGTCTTCCAGTTCGACGGCGGCCCCATGCGCTCCCTGCTGCGCATGATGAAGCCCGACAACTTCGAGGACATCTCCGCGGTCTCGGCCCTGTACCGGCCGGGCCCGATGGGCATGAACTCCCACATCAACTACGCGCTGCGCAAGAACGGGCAGCAGGAGATCACGCCCATCCACCCCGAGCTCGAGGAGCCCCTGAGGGAGATCCTCGACGTCACCTACGGCCTGATCGTCTACCAGGAGCAGGTGCAGAAGGCCGCGCAGGTGCTCGCCGGCTACTCGCTCGGCCAGGCCGACCTGCTGCGCCGCGCCATGGGCAAGAAGAAGCCCGAGGTGCTGGAGAAGGAGTTCGTCAACTTCCAGAAGGGCGCCCGCGACAAGGGCTTCTCCGACGAGGCGATCCAGGCCGTGTGGGACGTGCTGGTCCCCTTCGCCGGCTACGCGTTCAACAAGGCCCACTCCTCCGCGTACGGCCTGGTCTCCTACTGGACCGCCTACCTGAAGGCGAACTACCCCGCCGAGTACATGTCCGCGCTGCTCACCTCGGTGCGCGACGACAAGGACAAGTCCGCGGTGTACCTGAACGAGTGCCGCAGGATGGGCATCAAGGTGCTGCCGCCGGACGTCAACGAGTCCGACGCCGACTTCACCCCGAAGGGAGACGACCAGGTCCGCTTCGGTCTCGCCGCCGTGCGGAACGTGGGCTCGAACGTGGTGGAGTCCGTCGTGCGCACCCGCAGGTCCAAGGGCCGCTACAGCTCCTTCCCCGACTTCCTCGACAAGGTGGAGTCGGTGGTGTGCAACAAGCGCACCGTCGAGTCGCTGATCAAGGCCGGCGCCTTCGACGACCTCGGGCACACCCGCAAGGGCCTGGTCGAGAAGTACGAACCCATGATCGACAACGTGGTCGGGGTGAAGCGCAAGGAGGCCGAGGGCCAGTTCGACCTGTTCGGCGGGCTCGGCGAGGACACCGCGGACGACACCCCCGGCTTCGGCCTGGACGTGGAGTTCTCCACCGACGAGTGGGAGAAGAGCTACCTGCTGGCCAACGAGCGCGAGATGCTCGGCCTGTACGTCTCCGACCACCCGCTGTTCGGCATCGAGCACCTGCTGAACGAGAAGTCGGACTGCGCGATCGCCGCGCTCACCGGCGACGAGCGGCCGGACGGCGCGATCGTCACCATCGGCGGCATCATCTCCGGCCTCCAGCGCAAGATGACCAAGCAGGGCAACGCCTGGGCCATCGCCACCGTGGAGGACCTGGCGGGCTCCATCGACTGCATGTTCTTCCCCGCCACCTACCAGCTCGTGTCCACCCAGCTCGTGGAGGACGCGGTGGTGTTCGTCAAGGGCCGCCTGGACAAGCGGGAGGACGTGCCGCGCCTGGTCGCCATGGAGCTGTCCGTCCCCGACCTGTCCGAGGCGTCGGCCAACGCCCCGGTGGTCATCTCCATCCCGACGGTGCGGGTCACCCCGCCGCTGGTGGCCCGGCTCGGCGAGGTCCTCACCCACCACCGGGGCGGCACCGAGGTGCGGGTCCGGCTCGAGGGCGCCCGCAGGACCACCGTCCTGCGGCTCGACCGCCACCGGGTCAACCCCGACCCGGCGCTCTTCGGCGACCTCAAGGAGCTGCTCGGCCCGGCCTGCCTGGCCGGCTCGAACCGCGGATGACCGCCCGCCGCGCGGCGGGGGGCGGGTGCCCTCCGCCGCGCGGCGCGCGCGTCGGGGCCGCGCCCGCCCGCGCGCTCCGGGCCCGTGATCGCCTCCCGTCCCGGAACTGGACGGTCCGCCTCGCACGGAGTTTCATGAGTTGCGACAACCCGCATTCCGGGCGCATCACCGGCCTGGCCAATTCGCCACGCCGATGATCGAGTTCGGTCCTATAACCCGGGCACAGTGGGGCAGACTCAAGAAAACCCAAGCCGGGGGCCGACCGGAAGAGGTGGAACGTGGACCGCTGCGTCGTCCTGGTGGACGCCGGATACCTGTTGGGCGCCGCCGCGAGCCTCCTGGCCGGCGAGCCCGCGCGATCCCGCATCACCGTCGATCACACCGCCCTGGTCCAGGGCCTGCGCGAGCGGGCCGAGGCCGAGACGGGACAGCCCCTGCTGCGCATCTACTGGTTCGACGGCGCGCCCGACCGGGTCCCCCAGCCGGAGCACCGGCGGCTGCGGGTGATGCCCCGCGTCACCGTCCGCCTCGGCGCGCTGACCAAGGCGGACGGGCGGTGGGCGCAGAAGGGCGTGGACGCGGCCATGCACGCCGAGCTGTCCGAGCTGGCCCGCAACCGGGCCTGCGCCGACGTGGTCCTGGTGACCGGCGACGGGGACCTGCTGCCGGGGATGATGGCCGCCAAGGAGCACGGCGTCGCCGTCCACCTGTGGGCGGTGCAGGCCGCCGACGGCGACTACAACCAGTCCGAGGACCTGGTCGCCGAGGCGGACGAGCGGCGGGTGCTGGACCGGGAGTGGATCACCCGCGCGGTCAAGGCCCGCGAGACCACGGTGACGTGCGCGCCCACCGCCCCCCGCCCCGAGATCGCCGCCATCCTCTCCGCGCCGCTGCCCGAGTCGGTGCCCGCCAAGGCCGAGCCGGAGCGGCCCCCGGCGGTGGCCAAGAACGGCAGGAGCGCCGCCGAGGCGGTCGGCCCCGCCCCGGCCAAGGGCGTGCCCACCCCCAAGGACCTCGCCGGGCTCGGCCGCCCCGCGCTGTCGGGCCCGGCCGCCCCGCACCCCCAGCCGCACACCGCGGTGCTGCGCTGGTCGTCCGACAAGGGCTGGGTGGAGCGCCCCACCGGCGGGCCGGAGGGCGCCGACCTGCCCACCCTGGCCCAGCTCACCACCGCGGAGCAGCGCTGGGCCGACCGCGAGGAGGACATCACCACGGTCGGCGGCGACCCGTTCGAGGTGGGCCAGGTCTTCGCCCGCCGCTGGATCTCCCGCCTCCCCGACCCCGGGCACCTGGAGGCCCTCTCCCGCGAGTACCCGCGCATCCCGCACCGGGTGGACGGCGAGCTGCTGCGCTACGCGGCCAGGTTCGGCCTGCTGGCGCACAAGGACGACCAGATCGACGAGCACGACCGCTACGCGATCCGGGCCGGCTTCTGGCGCGAGGTGGACACCAGGACGGGCGAACGCGCCCCCGCGGAATCCTGACCCCGGCCCCCGCCCCGGCCTCAGGCGACGGGCACCCGGCCCCGTCGCGACCGCCCGCCGGCCCCGGGAAACCACCCCCGGAACCGGCGCCGCCCCCTCCCGGCGCCCCGGCCCCGTACCGGGGCAACCCACCCCAGTGGCACGGGCGCCCCACCGCGCGGCGTAGTCTCGTTGCCCGTGAGGACGCGTACAGGGCCGACGCCGGACACCGCCGCCCAGCGGCGAGGCACCGCCGTGTGCACCGTACGCGACCTGGTCAAGACCTATCCGGGCGGCCGTGGCCGCGGCACCCCCGCCGAGCCGGTCCGCGCCAACGACGGCATCAGCCTCAGCGTCCGCGGCGGCGAGGTGTTCGGCATCCTCGGCCCCAACGGCGCGGGCAAGTCCACCCTGGTCCGCCAGCTCACCGGGCTGCTGCGCCCGGACTCCGGCAGCGTGGACGTGCTCGGCCACAACCTGGTGCGCCACCCCGAGCGGGCCTCCCGGCTGATCGGCTACCTCGGCCAGGAGTCCAGCGCGCTCGACGACATGACGGTGGCGCTGGCCGCCGAGACCACGGGCCGCCTGCGGGGCATGACCGCCCGCGCCGCCCGCCGCGAGCGCGACCTGGTCCTGGCCGAGCTGGGCCTCGAGCCGCTGGCGTCCCGCCCCGTCCGCAAGCTCTCCGGCGGCCAGCGCAGGCTCGCCTGCCTGGCCGCGGTGCTGGTCGGCGAGCGCCCCGTGCTGGTGCTGGACGAGCCGACGACCGGCATGGACCCGGTCGCCCGGCGCGCGGTGTGGGCGGCGGTGGACCGGCGCAGGGCCGAGCGGGGGGCCACGGTGCTGCTGGTCACCCACAACGTCATCGAGGCGGAGACGGTGCTGGACCGGGTCGCGGTGATCGACCACGGCCGGGTGATCGCCTGCGACTCGCCCGCGGGGCTGAAGGCGCTGGTGGCCGGCGAGGTGCGGCTGGACCTGGTGTGGCGGGACAGCCCGCCCCGGCACGTGCCCGAGGTGGCCGCGCTGGAGGGCAGGGCGGTGGCCGCGGGGCGCCGGTGGACGCTGCGGCTGACACCGGAGGAGGCGCGCGGGGTGGTGGCGACGGTGACCGGCGGCCCCGCGTTCGCGGCGCTGGACGACTTCACCCTGGCCACGCCCAGTCTGGAGGACGTCTATCTGCGGCTGGGCGGCAGGGGAGAGGGGCTGGTGAAGCAGTGAGGCGGGCAGCCGTCGGCAAGGGCGGGCCGGGCGCGGACGAGGACGAGGGGGGCGGCCGGTGAGCGTCTCCTCCGCGGTGCCCCGCTTCGGCGGGAACACCCTGCCGGACGGCGCTCCCGCGGGAAGCGGGTGCGCGCAGGACGAAGAGGACGGCGTCGTCGGGGCGGCGCCGCTGGCGCCCCGGGCACGGCTGCTGCCGTCGATGGCCGCCGTGTACCGGGCGCAACTGTCGCGGGCGCGGGTGGCGCGGATGCCGCTGCTGTTCGTGGCCACCTTCCAGTCCGTCGGGATCATGGTCATGATGCGCGGCGTCGTCGACGCCGGGGACGGCGAGGCGGCGCGGGCCGTGGTGGCGGGCTCCAGCGTGCTGGTGGTCGCGTTCGTCGCGCTCAACCTGCTGGCCCAGTACTTCGGCGCGCTGCGGGCCTCGGGCGGCCTGGACCACTACGCGACGCTGCCGGTGCCCCCGGCGGCGGTGGTGCTGGGCGCGGCGGGGGCGTACGCCTCGTTCACCGTGCCGGGCACCGTGGTCACCGCGGTGGTGGGCTCGCTGCTGTTCGAGCTGCCCCTGGCCCATCTGTGGGTGCTCGTGGCGGTGATCCCGCTGGCCGGGGCGGCGCTGGCCGGGCTCGGGGCGGCGCTGGGGCTGCTGGCGCCGCGGCAGGAGCTGGCCACGCTCGCGGGCCAGCTCGGCATGTCGGCGGCGCTGCTGCTCGGGGTGCTGCCCGCGTCGGGGCTGCCCGGCCCCGTGCGGTGGCTGCGGGACCTGCTGCCGTCCACCTACGGCGTGGAGGCGCTCGCCCACTCGTTCGACCACAGCCCCGACTGGGCGAGGGTGGGCGCGGACCTGTCCGTGTGCGCGGCCGTCGGAGTGGCCTCCCTGGCCGTCGCCACCTGGGCGTACCGCCGGGCCGCGAGCCGGTAGCGGTCGTGGGACGATGAGGGGGTGAGCGCACCCATGCCCCCACCCGGACCCCACCCGTACCCCGGCGACGCCACCGAGGGCTCCGCGCCCCTGCCCGGGCCCGCCGGCGCGGAGCCCGGTGCGGCTCGGCAGGACGTGGCCGCGGAGATCCGCACGGGCACGGCCGTCGCGCTCGCGGTCGGCGTGTCCGGGGTGCTGCTGGGGCTGCTGTGGCTCTGGTTCGCGCCGCGCCTGCCGCTCGTCTCGGACGGCCGGGCGATCTACCCCGCCGACGGCGAGGGCGAGCAGGCCATCGGGATGGACGGCTGGTTCACGCTGCTGGCCGCCGGGTTCGGCGTGGTCAGCGCGGCCGTGGTGTTCGGGCTGCGCCGCCGCGGCGGGGTGGCCGTGGTGGTCGGCCTGGCCGCGGGCAGCCTGCTCGCCGCGCTCGTCGCCTGGCGGCTGGGCGTGCTGCTCGGCCCCGGCCAGGACATCCGCGCCCGCGCCCGCGAGGTCGGCGCGGGAAAGGTCTTCGACCACCCCCTGGAGCTGCGCGCGAAGGCCGCCCTCCTGGTCTGGCCGATCCTGGCGATGGCCACGCACCTGCTGCTGACCGCCGCCTTCGGTCCCCGCGACCCCCAGCCCCGGCCGCCCGCCCCCTGGCCCCCGCCGCATCCCCAGCCCCCGGCGGACCAGCCCTCCGCGGACCAGCCCCCGCCGCCTCCGGCCGGAACTCCGCCGGCCGGGCCCCTTCCCGGCCCGCCCCCGAAGGACGCGCCGCGGGGCCCCACCGGGCACTGACGCCCCGCCGCGGGGGCCGCCCCCGCGGCTCCTACTCCCCGGCCGCCGCCGCCAGGTACGCGTACGCCGCCCGGGGGTCGAGGAGGAGCTCCGTCAGCTCCTCCACCCGGTCGTTGCCGCGGGCTATCAGGTCGGCCAGCCGCGGGTCGCCGCCGGCCGCCCGCAGCAGGGCGAGCACATGCTCCGGCGGCGGGGCGAGCAGCAGTGTGTCGGTCAACCGGACGCTGTCGCGGAGCCGGGTGCGCCACGCGTCCTCGAACGTGGCCCGCATCCACGCCGCGTCGAACGGCCGGTCCCCGTGCCCGGTGATCCGCCGCAGACAGCGGGCCGCGGCGTGGCAGGCGTTGTTGGCGCCCTGCCCGGCGACCGGGTCGACCAGCGCCACCGCGTCCCCCAGCCCGAGCACCAGGCGTCCGGAGGGCAGCGCCGCGACGGGGTGCCGGACGACGGGCGTGAACGCGCCGCACAGCGCCGCCCGCCCGTCGGTGGGCTCCGCGGCGCGCACCCGCGCGTACTCCCACGGCGTGTGCGCCCGTATCAGGTCCCGCGTCAGCGCCCACACCCCGCCGGGGTCCCGCAGGGTGCCGAAGACGTCGAGCGGACCGCCCGGCACGGCCTCCACCAGCGCGATCTCGCACGGCCCCGACAGGGTGAGCGCGGGCATGAAGACGATCTCGCCGGCGCCCGGCACGGTGTCGATGCGCAGTGTCGGCCCGTCGTCCGAGGGGCCCGGGGCGGTGCCGTGCAGATACACCGCGGCCAGGTGCCGAGGCGGCCGGTGGTGCGCGGAGCGGGCCCGGTCGCGCGGGAACAGCCGGACCGGCTCCCCCCGGCCCGCGGCCACCACCACCAGGTCGTGCCCGCCCGCCAGCGCGTCCAGCCCGGCGGCGTCCACCGCGCGGATCAGCACCCGCCCGCCGCGCCGCGCGAACAGCTCCAGCCAGGTGGACATCTTCAGCCGCTGGTCGACGGAGCTCGCGCCGCCGCAGTCCCCGGCCCAGTCCACGGCGGGCCGGCCGCCGGGGCCGGACACGGTGAACCGCGTGTTCCGCATCAGCGGCGCCCGCTCCCGCCACAGGTCGAGCCCCAGCCCGCGCTCCACGGCCAGGGCCCGGGCGAAGAGCACCTGGGTGGAGGTGACCGGGCCGGCCCTGATCCGCTCCGGGTCCCGGTCGGTCACCACCGTCACGGCGTACCCCCGGTCCAGCAGCCCCAGGGCCAGCAGCAGCCCGGCCTGCCCGGCTCCCACCACGAGGACGCTGCGCACGGCACCCTCCCTCGGCCCGGTCGGCCCGCCGCCGCTCAGGCGGGCAGCTTCCCGTGGTTGGCCCTGCGCTTGCGGCGTGCCCTGCGCTTGCGGCTCCGCTTGGACGGCATGCGCACCTCCCCGGACGCGGCCTGGCGTTCCCGGGATCGTCACTCCGCTCTCCCGCGTGCGCAACCCCCCGTGCGCAACCGATCACGGACCGCCGCACACTTCCGGCCGCGGCCCGCGCCGCGCCGCGGCGGGCGGCTCAGCCCCGGCTGATGGCGCCCGTCACCGCCCCGGTCAGCCGCACCAGCTCACCCGGGGGCAGCTCCAGCTCCAGACCGCGCCGCCCCGCCGAGACGAACACCGTCCCGTGCTCCAGCGCCGAGGCGTCCACCACCGTCGGCAGCCTGCGGCGGGTGCCCAGCGGCGAGATGCCGCCCCGCACATACCCGGTGGCGCGCTCCGCCGCGGCGGGGTCCGCCATGGCCGCGCGCTTGCCGTCGACCGCGGCCGCCAGCGCCTTGAGGTCCAGCGACCCGCTGACCGGCACCACCGCCACCGTCAGCGCCCCGTCCACCTCGGCCACCAGCGTCTTGAACACCCGCGCCGGGTCGGTGCCCAGCGCCGCCGCGGCCTCCTCCCCGTAGGAGCGCACCGCCGGGTCGTGCGCGTAGGCGTGCACGGTGAACTCCGCGCCCGCCGCCGTCAACGCCACCGTCGCGGGGGTCCCCGCCGCCCCCTTGGCCTTCTTGGCCACGCCCAGCCGCCCTCCTTCTCGATGAGGCCCGAACAACCCGAAGCCGAACAACCCGAAGCCGAACGACCCGACCAGGTGCCGCCAGGCGCACCCGGCCCCGGCCCGGTGCCCCCGCCGGGGCTAGTTCGGGCTCGGCACCTGCCGGGTCAGCTCCGTCGCGGGCAGCGACGGCAGCTTCCCCAGCACCGCGGCCTCCCGCCGCAGCAGCTCCAGCTCGTCCGCGAGCCGCGCCGCCGTGTCCGGAGCCTCCAGCAGCCGCTGCTTCACCGACAGGTCCACCACCGTCGCCGCCGCCACCAGGTAGGACAGCACCGAGGGGTCGTCGGACAGGTCGTCCACCGAGGACGAGGTCAGCGTCTGCTCCCGGGCCCCGGCGAGCCGCTTGTTGTACGTGGTGAAGACCCGCGCCACCGACGCCGCCAGCGCCCCCGCCCCCTGGCCGCGCACCTCGGGCAGTTGCTCCGCGTCCGCCACCAGGTACGGCCCCGAGGCGTCGAGCGACCGCACCCGGAACCGGGTCGTGCCCGACGTCAGCAGCTCGCTGCGCCCGTCCGGGAGGGTCCGCACCGAGGCGACCTCGGCCACGCACCCCACCGGGTACAGGGCCCGCTCCAGGTCGGGCCCGTAGCCGGCCGTCGCGTCGGCGGCGCCCCCGCCGGGCAGGGGCGCCGCCTCGCTGCCGTCCCTGATCGCCACCACCCCGAACCGCCGCGGCGTGTCCTCGGGCAGCGCGGTCAGGTCGGCGACGAGCCTGCGGTAGCGCTCCTCGAAGACGTTCAGGGGCAGCACGAGCCCCGGGAAGAGGACGGTTTTCAGGGGGAACAGGGGCAGCCGCACGGTCACAGGCAGCTAGGGTACGCGGCCCGGCCCGCCCGCCCCAGTGGTGTCCGCCCCGGCGGCCGGTGAGCGGGACAGCCGCAGCGTCCGGATCTCGAACGGCCGCAGCGACACCTCCAGCGCTCCCGGCCCGAGCGGCCGTTCCAGCAGGTCCGTCACGGTCACCGAGCCCACGGGGAACCCGGGGGTGAGCACCGCCCGCGCCCGCCCGCCGTGCGCCTCGTACAGCCGTGCCACCACGTCCCCGCTGCCGTCGTCGGCGAGCTTGACCGACTCCAGCACCACGGCCTCGTTGTCCACCGCCAGCAGCGGCACCACGGCCGCCGCCCCCGGCACCCGCCGCTCCGGCAGGTTGATCCGGTACCCCTCGCGCACCGCGTCCGCGATCCCCGCGCCCGGCACCAGCGCGTACCGGAAGACGTGCTCGCCCTGGTCGGTGTCCGGGTCGGGGAAGCGCGGCGCCCGCAGCAGCGACAGGCGCACGGTGGTCGTGGTGCCGCCGTCGTCGCGGACCGCGCGGGTCACGTCGTGCCCGTAGGTGGAGTCGTTGACCAGCGCGGCCCCCCAGCCCGGCTCGGCCAGGTGCAGGAAGCGGTGCGCGCAGATCTCGAACTTCGCCGCCTCCCAGCTCGTGTTGGTGTGGGTGGGCCGGTGCACGTGCCCGAACTGGGTCTCGGCCGCGGACCGGTCCGCGCGGATGTCCAGCGGGAACGCCGCCTTCAGGAACTTCTCCCGCTCGTGCCAGTCCACCTTCGTGGTGAACTCCACGGCGCCCGAGCCCGCCCGCAGCTCCACCGTCTGCTCCACCCGGGAGGAGCCGAAGGAGCGCACCACCCGCACCCCGGCCGACTGCGGGTCGTCCCCGCCCAGCAGCGCCACCTCGTCGGCGTCCGCCAGGTCCCGGACGGTGTTGCGGTAGAAGGCGTCCACGTCCCAGGCGTCCCAGTGGTTGGGCAGGTCCGGGTGCAACTGGAGCAGGTTCGCCGCCTGCCCCGGCGCCAGGGTCTCCCGCTCGCCCGTCACGTCGTACACCGAGGTCACCAGGCCGCGGGCGTCCACCGCCACCTGGAGCACCCCGTTGTGCAGCAGCCAGCCGCCCTCCGGCCGCTCCACCGCGCTCACCGAGAACGCGCCCGGCACGGCCAGCGGCGACGCCCCGCCCGCCGGCACCCCCGACCTGGCGTGCGGCGCCGCGTTGAACACCACCGTCCCCGGCCCGGGGCCGGCCAGCGCCCGCTGCGCCGCCGCGACGATCCCGGTCAGCTCCCGCTCGATCCGCTCGTAGGCGGCGCGCGCCTCCCGGTGCACCCACGCGATCGACGACCCCGGCAGGATGTCGTGGAACTGGTGCAGCAGCACCGTCTTCCAGATCCGGTCCAGCTCCCGGTACGGGTAGGGGAAGCCGCACCGCACCGCCGCCGTCGCGGCCCACAGCTCCGCCTCCCGCAGCAGGTGCTCGCTGCGCCGGTTGCCCTGCTTCATCCGCGCCTGCGAGGTGTACGTGCCCCGGTGCAGCTCCAGGTACAGCTCGCCCACCCACACCGGCGCGTCGGGGTACTCCGCCTCCGCCTTGGCGAAGAACGCGGCGGGCCGCTCGATCTCCACCCGCGCCGAGCCCTCCAGGTCCGCCAGGCGCTCCGCGCGCGCCAGCATCTCCCGGGTCGGCCCCCCGCCGCCGTCACCGAACCCGAACGGCACCAGGGAGCGCCGCGCCGCGCCCTTCTCCCGGAAGTTGCGCACCAGGTGCGCCATCTCCCGCCCGGAGAACTCGCCGTTGTAGGTGTCCACCGGCGGGAAGTGGGTGAACACCCGGGTCCCGTCCAGGCCCTCCCACCAGAAGGTGTGGTGCGGGAAGGGGTTCGTCGCGCTCCAGGAGATCTTCTGGGTGAGGAACCACCGCGACCCCGACAGCCGCACCAGTTGCGGCAGCGCCGCGGAGTAGCCGAAGGAGTCCGGCAGCCACACCTCCTCGGTCTCGATCCCGAACTCCTCGAGGAAGAACCGCTTGCCGTGGACGAACTGCCGCGCCAGCGCCTCCCCGCCCGGCATGTTCGTGTCCGACTCCACCCACATGCCGCCCACGGGCACGAACCGCCCCGCGGCCACCTTCTCCCCGACCCTGGCGTACACCTCGGGCCGGTGCTCCTTCAGCCACGCCCACTGCTGGGCCTGCGACATGGCGAACACCAGGCCCTCGTGGTCGTCCATCAGCGCGGTGACGTTCGCGGCGGTGCGGGCGACCTTGCGCACCGTCTCCCGCAGCGGCCACAGCCACGCCGAGTCGATGTGGGCGTGCCCGACCGCGGAGACCCGGTGCGCGGAGGCGTGCGCCGGCGCGGCCAGCACCCCGGCGAGCCGCTCGCGCGCGGCGGGGGCGCTGCCCGGCACGTCGTCGAGGTCCAGCGCGTCCAGGGACCGCTCCACCGCCCGCAGCACCTCCCAGCGGCGCGGCGCCTCCAGGGGCAGCTCCTGCATCAGCTCCCCCAGCACCTCCAGGTCCCGCACCAGCTCCCACACCGGCCCCTCGAACACCGCCAGGTCGCAGCGGTTGAGCCGGTACAGCGGCTCGCCCGGCGCGGTCCGGGTGTCCCCCAGCGGGGTGACGGGCCCCGCGATCAGCGGGTTCGCCGCCGCCTCCACGTACAGCTCGACGGCCTCGCCCCCGGCCGCCCGCTCCGCGACCCGCACCCACCGGTTGCGCGGATGCAGCCCCTTGACCACCGATCCGTCCGCCCGGTACACGAGCCCCTCCGCGGAGAACCCCGGCTGCTCCGTCCCGAACCCCACGTCCACGACGGCCTCCACGGCCCGCCCCGCCCACGGGCGCGGCACCGCCCCCGTCAGCCGGAACCAGCTCGTCCCCCACGGCGGCCCCCACCGCTCGCCGACCCGGGCGGGGCGGTACTCGGCGGCGAGCCCCTCCGCCACGGGCACCGGTTCGCCCGGCGCGTGCCACACCTCGACGGCCAGGGGCACCGAGACGGCGTGCACCGCCGGCCGGACCCGTTCCCGCAGCACCCGCTCCAGGCGCTGCTCCACCTGCTGACGGTCGTCGTGCACGCCGCCCACCTCCGCATCCGCTCACCGCCACGGCCACTTTGGTCACGCACCTGCGCGCTACCCGGCCCGCGCGCCCCTCACCCCCGCGCGCCTCACCCCTTCAGCGCCCCGCCCAGCCCGAACCCGCCCCCCAGGCGCCGGGACATCAGCGCGTACAGCACCACCACCGGCACCGAGTACAGGATCGAGAACGCCGCCAGTTGCCCGTACTGCACCGACCCCTGCGCCCCGAAGAAGCTGAAGATGCTCACGGACGCGGGCAACTGGTCGGGGGAGAGCAGCAGCATGAAGGGCACGAAGAAGTTCCCCCACATGGCGATGAACGTGTAGATCGTCACCACCACCACGCCCGGCCACATCAGCGGCAGCACCACCCGCCGCAGCGTCTGCATGCCCGAGGCGCCGTCGGTCCACGCCGCCTCCTCCAGCACCATCGGGACGCCGTCCATGAAGTTCTTCATCAGCCAGATCGCGAACGGCAGCGCGGAAGCGGCCAGGAACCACACCGTCCCGTACATCGTGTCGATCAGGTTGACCTGCACGAACATCCCGTACACCGGCACCATCACGGCGGTGATCGGCAGCCCGGTGGCGAACAGGATCGTCAGCAGGAACGGCCGCTTCAGCCGCGACCGGTACCGGGACAGCGGATACGCCGCCAGCACCGCGCACACCACGCACAGCGCGGTCGCGCCCCCGCACAGCACCAGGCTGTTCAGCATCGGCCGGTAGGTGGTCTCGGTGTCGAGCACCGCCCGGAAGTTGTCCGCGGTCAGCGGATCGGGGGCGGCGACCCGCAGGTCCGCGTCCCCGTCCACGGACGCCGCGAGCAGCCACCCGAACGGCACCGCGAAGCACACCGCCACCCCCAGCAGCACCGTGTGCACGGCCAGCCGCTCCACGACCCGCCGCCGGCGCAGCACCGGAGCACTCACCGCTGGTCCACCTCCGTCCGCAGCAGCCGCAGATAGACGGCGGAGAACAGCGCCCCGACGAGCAGCAGCATCAGCGCCACCGCCGTGCCGTAGCCGATGAGGCTGTTCTTGAACGCCTGCTCGTACATGTACAGCGGCAGTGTCTGGCTCTTGTTCCCGGGCCCGCCCCGCGTCATCGCGTAGATCAGCCCGAACACCGACAGGGTCTGGAGCGTGTTGAGCATCAGGTTCGTCCCGATGGACCGCCGGATCAGCGGCAGCGTCACATGCCACAGCCGCTGCCGGCGCCGCGCCCCGTCCACCTGGGCGGCCTCCTCGATCTCGCGCGGCACCTCGTCCAGCGCCGCCGAGTACACCAGCATCGAGAACGCCGTGCCCCGCCACACGTTCGCGACGGAGACGGCGATGATGGGCGCGGTGTACAGCCAGTTCTGCTCCGGCAGGCCCACCGCGTCGAGCAGCGCGTTCAGCTCCCCCTCCCGCCGGAAGAACACGTACAGCAGGTAGGCGGCGACGATCTCCGGCAGCACCCACGCCGCGATGACCACCGTCCCGGTCACCTGGCGCACCGCCCGCGACGCCCGCCGCATCAGGAGCGCCAGCGCGAGGCCGAGGGTGTTCTGGCCGACGATCGACGACAGCACCGTGAAGACCAGCGTCAGCCACACCGCGTTGCGGAAGTTCTCGTCCCCGAACGCCTTGGTGAAGTTGTCGAACCCGACGAAGCTGATCTCCGCGGCCCCGGTCAGCCGCATGTCGGTGAACGCGTAGTACACGCAGTACCCGATCGGCCCGGCCAGGAACAGCGCGAGCAGCACCACCGCGGGCAGCAGCGGCAGCCCCCGCAGCACCGTGCGCCGCACCCCGCCGGGCCGGGACATCGTTGTCCGCACCGGGCGGACGGCGGCCTGCGCGGCCTCACCCACCGGTCACCGCTCCGTCGGTGGCGCTCGCGACGGTCTCGTCGTAGGTCCGCTGCGCCTGCGCGGGATCCGCCTGCCCGGTGGTCACCGCCTCCATGGCCTCCTGTATCGCCGTGGACACCTGCGGGTAGGCGGGCAGCGCGGGCCGGTAGTGCGTGTACCGCACCAGCCCGGTGAAGAACTCCACCCCCGGCATGGACCTCAGGTACTCGGGGTCGGCGGCCACGTCCTCGCGCACCGCGATGTTCGCGCTGACGATGTTGTACCGGACCGCGTTCTCCTTGGTCTGGAGCGTCTTGAGGAACTCGAACGCCAGGTCGGGGTTGCCCGCCTTCGCCGGGATGGCCCAGGTCCACCCGCCGGACATGCTCACCTTCCCCGGCGCCTGCCCGTGCTGCGTGGGCATGGCGGCCTGCCCGAGCACCTTCGACCACGCGGGCCACGGCTTGGTGCCGGTCTCGATCCACTTGTTGCCCATCCACGACCCGTCGAGGTCGATGGCGAGCCGGTTCTCCGGCAGCCACTGGGTGGCGACGCTGGTCTCGACGTTCGGGTCGAGCGCCTCCTCCCGGGGCGGCCCGAGCTCCTCCTCGAACACCGTGTCGAGGAATTCGAGCGCGTCCCGGAAGCCCTCGCTCCCCGTCACCCACTTCTTCCGCCCGGCGTCGTACAGGCCCGTGCCGTCACCGGTCCCGTACAGCAGCATCTCGAACCCCTGCATGGAGGACGCCTCGCCGGGCCCCTTCCCGGTGTACAGGTGCAGCGGGATGACGCCGGGCAGCCGCCGCTGCACCGTCCGGGCCGCGTCCAGCACCTCGTCCCAGTTCCGCGGCTGCCACGGGACGGGCAGCCCGGCCTTGCGGAAGAGGTCCTTGTTGTACCAGAGCCCGCGGGTGTCCGTGCCGTCCGGCACCCCGTACGTCCTGCCGTCCTGCGCCCTGGCCGCGGCCTTGGCCGTGTCGAGGAACCGCCCCCACTCGGGCCAGTCCTTCAGATAGTCGTCGAGCGGCGTCAGATAGCCGCTCTCGATGTCCGAGTTGATCAGGAAGGTGTCCTCGTACACCAGGTCGGGGGCGGTGCGCGGCGACCGCAGCATGAGCTGCACCTTGGAGTAGTAGTCGCCCTGCGGCGCCTGGATCGGCACCAGCTCGACCTTCCGGCCCGGGTTGGCCTTCTCGAACTGCTTCTTGACGTCGGACAGGTAGTCGTCCATGTAGCGGTTGTTGCTGTCCGTGCTGCGGTTGTAGACGACCTCGACGGTGTCCTCGTCCCCTCCGGAGCCGCCGCCGCAGGCGGCGGTGAGGGACAGGACCAGCACGGTCCCGAGCGACCCAGCGACGGCGGACCTGACGCGCGCGTTCATGGCGGCCTCCTCCTGGCCGAGCGGAGCGGGCATCGCGTGTTGCCGGAATGTAAAAACTGCCCTCCGCCCTGGGATTCCAACCGCTCACCGCCGGGCGGGCCCCGCGCGGAGGGGCGGGGCGGGGCCGGGCGGGCGCCGGCGCGCCGCCCGTGGCGGCCCGTCAGGCCGGCGGTGCGGGCAGGGCGCGGCACAGGGCGTCCAGGGCCGCGTCGTAGGCGTGGGCGGGCGGGGTGGTGTAGCCGACGACCAGGCCGTCGGCCGGGGCCGCCGGGGCGTCGGGGTGGCGGTAGGCGGCCAGGCCGTCCAGGGCGACGCCCTCCCGGGCGGCGGCGCGGAGCGCGGGGCCCTCCGTGCCCGCCGGGAGGGCGAGGACCGCGTGCAGGCCCGCGGCGATGCCGGTGACGCGGATGTGGGGCGCCCGCGCCGCGAGGGTCGCCACCAGGGCGTCGCGGCGGCGGCGGTAGCCGTGGCGCATCCGGCGGACATGGCGGTCGTAGGAGCCGGAGGCGATGAAGTCGGCCAGGGTGAGCTGGTCCAGGACGCCGGTGTGCGGCTCGCGCACGCCCTTGGCGGCCACCACCTCGGGAACCAGGTGCGCGGGCAGGACCATCCAGCCGACGCGCAGCGCCGGGGACAGGCTCTTGCTGGCCGAGCCGACGTAGACCACCCGGTCCGGGTCCAGGCCCTGCACGGCCCCCACCGGCTGCCGGTCGTAGCGGAACTCGCCGTCGTAGTCGTCCTCGACCACCAGGCCGCCGGTGGCCGCCGCCCAGTTGACCAGCGCCGAGCGCCGCTCGGGGTGCAGGGGCCCGCCGGTGGGGAACTGGTGCGCGGGGGTGAGCAGGGCGGTGCGGGCACCGGTGGCGGCCAGGCCGGAGACGTCGGCGCCCGCCGCGTCCAGGGGCAGCGGGACCGTGCGGATCCTCGCGCCGGTGAGGATGCCCCGGTGGAACGGCAGGCCGTAGGACTCCACCGCCCACGGGCCGCGCAGCACCCGGACCAGCAGGCGCAGCGCCCCCGCGAAGCCGGAGCAGACGACGATGCGCTCCGGGGCGGCGCGCACACCGCGGACCCGGGCGAGGTACTCGGTGAGCGCCAGGCGCAGCTCGGGGCGGCCCTGCGGGTCGCCCGGGCCGAACGCCTCGGCGGGCGCGGCGGCCAGGGCGCGCCGGGCGGAGGCGAGCCAGGCGGCGCGGGGGAAGGCGGACGCGTCGGGCCGGCCCTGGGACAGGTCGCGGGCGGGGCGGGGCGCGCCGGGCGGGGCGGGGTGCGGCGGGCGGGGCGGCCGGGGCGGGGCGGCGGGCTCGGCGACGGAGGTGCCCGAGCCCTGGCGTGCGGTGAGCCAGCCCTCGGCGACCAGCTCGGCGTAGGCGCCGGCCACGGTGTTGCGGGAGACGCCCAGGTCGGCGGCGAGGGAGCGGTACGGCGGCAGGCGGGTGCCCGGGGCGAGGCGGCCCGTGCGGACGGCCTCGCGCAGGGCGCGGGTCAGCGCGGCGCGCACTCCTCCGCGGCCGGTGAGGTCCAGCTCGAGGTGGAGATCGGCGCCGGGCGCGGTGCGGTCGTCGACGGTGCTGCCTCCTCTGAATGTTGGCCGGAGGTTAACTCTCGGCATCAATTCTGCGAAAGCATGTTCTGATCTGTGTTCATCATGCCGGTCATCTGCTGGGCTGCTGGGTATGCCATCTCTGAGCTCCGCCGCCGCACGCAAGGCGCTGCGGCCGATCATCGAACAGCTTGACCGCCGTATCGAGCGCGCCATCCGCAAGTCGAATGCCGCCGAGGTCAAGGAGCTGCGCGCGCGGCTCGACGCGGTGTCCAGGGAACTCCAGGAGGCCCGGGTGTCCCGGTACACCCTGGAGCTGCTGTTCGGCAAGGAGGGGCGGCCCTCGCCGCGGATGCCGACCAAGGGGTCCATCGACACCCTGGTCAAGCAGGTGGAGGCCGCGACCGGGGAGCGGAACGTGCGCCCGCACGTCGCCGCCGCCTTCCGGACCCTGGTCGAGGTGGAGATGCGCGGCGTCGGCCGGATCGCGGGCGGCACGCCCAACATCCTCGGCAAGCTCACCACCCCGCTGCTCCTCGGCCCGCCGAACGCCGACGTGCTGGAGATCGGCACCCTGTTCGGCCTGTTCTCCTCCGCGCTCGCCCGGCAGTTCTCGCGCACCGGGCAGCGCTGCTCGCTGACCATCGTCGACCCGCTGGCCGACGTGCAGCTCCAGCCGGGCACCGACAACCCCAAGGACCCCTCGGGCTCACCGGTCAGCGAGGCCGTGGTCCGGGCGAACCTGGAGCTGGCCGGGGTGCCGGAGGAGCGGGTCCGGCTGCACCGCGGGTTCTCCGGCGACCCCGACATCCGCGCCGCGGTGTCCGACCGCGCCTACGGGGTGGTCGTGGTGGACGGCGACCACTCGGCGGAGGGCGTGCGCGACGACCTGCGGTGGGTCGAGGAGATCGTCGCGCCCGGCGGCGTGGTGGTCGTGGACGACTACGGCGACCGGACCTGGCCGGGGGTGAAGGAGGCGACGGACGAGTACCTCACCACGGACACCCGGTTCGAGCTGGCCGGGGTGGTGTCCACCAGCGCCTTCCTGCGGGCCAAGGGCTGAGGGCCGGGCCCGCGCGGACGGGAGGGGGCCGGGCGTGCCCGGCCCCCTCGCTGCGATCCCGTCCCGTTCCGGCCGGTACGTCCCCTGGCCGGTCCGGGCCCCGCCCCCTCAGTTCCGCCGCAGCAGCCGCGACGCGCCGGCCGCCACCGTCGTCGCCAGCACCCACCCGAGCAGCACCATCGCCACCGCCACCCACTGGTGGATGCCTTCCGTGCGCCACGCGTGGTCCTGCCCCAGGTCGATGACCGGCAGCAGCAGGTCGAGCGCGTACAGGCCGGGCTCCCAGTCGGGGCTCTCGTTCCTGCGGATCGGCGGCGGCGGGTTCGCCGCGAAGTACACCGACCCCAGCGCCCACAGCACCGCCATCCACACCGCCGCGCGCCCGGGGCGGTAGCCGTAGGCGACGGTGATGTCCTGGGCGTAGCCCCACATCCGGGCCGCCAGCGGCAGCGTCTCGCGGCGGCGCCGCTGCTTGGCCAGCAGCACCTCCCGCGCCTCCTCGTCCAGGCCGTCCGCGCGCAGCGCCGCCGCGAGCTGCTCGTACGGCTCCGGGCTGTACTCGGGGGTGGCGTTGGCCAGCCACTCCAGGCGGGCCTTGAGGGAGAAGGGGCCGGTGGGGCGCAGCGACTCGTAGGTGAAGCCCGAGACGTCGATCAGCCCCGCGCCCGGCCAGCACGCCGCCTCCGTGACCAGGTTGCCGACCTTGGCGCTGGACAGCACGATCCGGCCGCTCGGCGGCGCCTCCGGGGTGAAGCGCAGCTCCGGGGTCTGCACCCGGCGCAGGGAGAGCTCCTGGCTCGCGGTGAGCAGGAACGTCGCCCGGTCGATGACGATGGCGTTGCCGAACCTGCCGTCGTCCAGGCGCACCCCGCCGTCGCAGGAGAAGTGCCGGGTGCGCACACCGCCCGGCGGGGTGCCGGTGCCGGTCAGGGTGCCGCTGACCCAGCCCGAGCTGAGGTAGAGGGTGTGCTCGATGGTGATCCGGGCCGCGTTCAGCGCCTGGCGGCCGGTGGGGTTGCGCAGGGCGCTGCCGCGCAGGCTGAGCCGCCCGCCGATGCGCGCGCTGCGCAGGCTGATCTCACCGGTGGCCTTGATCAGCTCCGCCTCGACGTCCTGCGCCACCGTCAGGCCGTCCGCGGATATCGCGCGGCCGTGCCGGTCGGCCTGCACCACGAGCTGGTTCAGCAGTAAGTCGGTGCCGATGTTGGCGTCGGTGATGCGTATGCCGCCCGGGACGGTGCACTGCGGCAGGTGCAGGTCGCCCGCGGTGGACATGCGCGCCGCCTCGATCCTCGGGATCGCGCACCGCACCATGCGCAGCGTGGTGAAGCTGCACTCCGGCATCAGGATCTGCTGCTCGAACTGGCAGTTGTGCAGCTCCACGTAGGGCGTCACCGTGCCCCCCGCCAGGTTGAGCTGGCCGGAGATGCGGGCGCCGGACAGCTTCAGGCAGGCGACGGTGCCGGGATGGGCGGGCGGCCCGTCCAGCAGCAGCCGGGCGACGGCGCCGGCGCGGACGGTGCGCTCCGGGCCCCACACCCGGCTGGTGCCGGGGTTGTCCAGCTCGGGCACCCCCGTGCGCAGGTCGTACGCCTCGCCGCCGCGGAACGCGTGCCACATCTGCCGCTCGACGTCGGTGAAGTCCTCCGGCGGCTCGGTGACCGGCGGATCGTCCGTCACGCGCGACGCCCCCCTCCCGTGCTGGCCCCTGGCGTGCGGGCCCCCTCCGTACCGGTGGCGGTCCCCGCGGCGCGCGCCCGGGCGCGCGGGACAGTCATAGGAAGATCGTATCGGTGGCGGGACGGAGCGGGTGCCCCGACCGGTGGGGCCGGGGCCGTCTCACGGAGTGGCGGGTCGGCACGGACGCCGGAGGGGCTCTCTACACTTGACAGGGTGATCTCCCGAATCGATCTGCGCGGCTCCACCCGAGACCCGCGCGACCTGCTGCCCCGCGCCGAGCTCGACGTCGAGGCCGCCCTGGAGAGGGTGCGGCCGATCTGCGACGACGTGCGCCATCGCGGCACGGCGGCGCTGATCGAGTACGCGGAGAGGTTCGACGGCGTGAGGCTGACCGCCGTGCGGGTGCCGGGTGAGGCCTTGGCCAGTGCTCTGGACGAGTTGGACCCGAAGGTGCGGGCGGCGCTGGAGGAGTCCGTGCGCCGCGCCCGCGCGGTGCACCGGGACCAGCGGCGCACCGACACCACCACGAGGGTCGTGCCCGGCGGCACCGTCACCGAGCGGTGGGTCCCCGTGGAGCGGGTCGGTCTTTATGTACCCGGTGGGCGAGCCGTCTACCCGTCGTCGGTGGTGATGAACGTGGTCCCGGCGCAGGAGGCCGGGGTGGCGTCCATGGCCGTGGCCTCCCCGCCGCAGAAGGAGTTCGGCGGACTGCCGCACCCGACGATCCTCGCCGCGTGCGCGCTGCTCGGCGTCGACGAGGTGTACGCGGCCGGCGGCGCGCAGGCCGTGGCGATGTTCGCCTACGGCACCGACGAGTGCCGCCCGGTCCACCTGGTCACCGGCCCGGGCAACGTGTACGTTGCCGCGGCCAAGCGCCTGCTCAAGGGGCGGATCGGCATCGACTCCGAGGCCGGTCCCACCGAGATCGCCGTCCTCGCCGACGACTCCGCCGACCCCGTCCACGTCGCCGCCGACCTGATCAGCCAGGCCGAGCACGACCCGCTGGCCGCCGCCGTCCTGGTCACCGACTCCACCGTCCTCGCCGACGCCGTCGAGACCGAGCTCAAGCGGCAGGTCGAGGCCACCCGGCACCGCGAGCGGATCACCGAGGCGCTCTCCGGCCGGCAGTCCGGGATCGTGCTGGTCGACGACCTCGAGCAGGGCCTGGCGGTGGTCGACGCCTACGCCGCCGAGCACCTGGAGATCATGACCGCGGACGCCGCCGCCGTGGCCGCCCGGGTGCGCAACGCCGGCGCGATCTTCGTCGGCCCGCACGCCCCCGTCTCCCTCGGCGACTACGCCGCGGGCTCCAACCACGTGCTGCCCACCGGCGGCTGCGCCTGCCACTCCTCCGGCCTGTCCGTGCAGTCCTTCCTGCGCGGCATCCACGTCGTGGACTACAGTCGCGACGCGCTCGCCGAGGTGGCCCACCACGTCGTCACCCTCGCCGAGGCCGAGGACCTGCCGGCGCACGGCGCCGCGGTCAAGGCCAGGTTCGGATGGGAGGTGCCGGGCGAGTGAGCCGCGCCGACGCCCTGCCGATCCGGGACGAGCTGCGCGGCAAGACCGCCTACGGGGCGCCCCAGCTCGACGTCCCGGTCCGGCTGAACACCAACGAGAACCCCTACCCGCTGCCCGAGCCGCTCGTGGCGAGGATCGCGGAGCGGGTCGCCGAGGCCGCGCGCACCCTCAACCGCTACCCCGACCGGGACGCGGTCGAGCTGCGCACCCGACTTGCCGCCTACCTCACCCGCACCGCCGGCCACCCGGTCACCCGCGAGCACGTGTGGGCGGCCAACGGCTCCAACGAGGTCATCCAGCAGCTCCTCCAGACGTTCGGCGGCCCCGGCCGCAGCGCGCTCGGCTTCGAACCGTCGTACTCGATGCACGCGCTGATCTCCCGCGGCACCGGCACCACCTGGCTCGCCGGCCCGCGCCGCGAGGACTTCACCATCGACGTGGACGCCGCCGTGGCCGCCATCGCCGAGCACCGCCCCGACGTGGTGTTCGTCTGCTCGCCGAACAACCCGACCGGCACCGCGGTCGAGGCCGGGACCGTGCTGGCCCTGTACGAGGCCGCGCAGGCCGCCAAGCCGTCGCTGGTGGTGGTGGACGAGGCGTACGTGGAGTTCTCCCACCGCCCCTCGCTGCTGCCGCTCATCGAGGGCCGACCCCTTCTGGTGGTCTCCCGTACCATGTCCAAGGCGTTCGGGGCCGCCGGGCTGCGCCTGGGCTACCTCGCCGCCGACCCGGCCGTGGTCGACGCCGTGCAACTGGTCCGCCTGCCGTACCACCTGTCCGCCGTCACCCAGGCCACGGCGCTGGCGGCGCTGGAGCACACCGACACCCTGCTGGGCTACGTCCGGCAGCTCAAGGCGGAACGGGACCGCCTGGTGACGGAGCTGCGCGCCATCGGCTGCGAGGTCACCGACTCCGACGCGAACTTCGTGCAGTTCGGCCGGTTCGAGGACAGCCACGCGGCCTGGCAGGCGCTGCTGGACCGCGGCGTGCTGGTCCGGGACAACGGAGTGCCCGGCTGGCTGCGGGTCACCGCCGGCACCCCGTCCGAGAACGACGCGTTCCTCGACGCGGTGCGCGCCGTCACCAAGGAGACCGCGGCGGGCGGGGGCACGGCCGTCACCGAGGACAGACAGGAGAACAGCGCATGACCCGCGTGGGCCGCGTGGAGCGCACCACCAAGGAGACCTCCGTCCTGGTCGAGATCGACCTCGACGGCACCGGGCAGGTCGACGTCTCGACCGGCGTCGGCTTCTTCGACCACATGCTCGACCAGCTCGGCAGGCACGGCCTGTTCGACCTCACCGCCAAGACCGACGGCGACCTGCACATCGACACCCACCACACCATCGAGGACACCGCGCTCGCCCTGGGCGCCGCGTTCCGGCAGGCGCTGGGCGACAAGCGCGGCATCCGCCGCTTCGCCGACGCGTCCGTGCCGCTGGACGAGTCCCTGGCGCAGGTGACCGTGGACCTCTCCGGCCGCCCCTACCTGGTGCACCGCGAGCCGGAGGGCATGGCCCCCATGATCGGCTCCTACGACACCACGATGACCCGGCACATCCTGGAGTCCTTCGTCGCCCAGGCGCAGATCGCGCTGCACGTCCACGTCCCCTACGGGCGCAACGCGCACCACATCGTGGAGTGCCAGTTCAAGGCGCTCGCCCGCGCCCTGCGGTACGCCGCGGAGCCGGACCCGCGCCAGACCGGCATCCCCTCCACGAAGGGCGCCCTGTGATGGACACCGCCCCCATGCTCCTCATCGTGCTCGGGCTGTTCCTCCTCGGCGGGGTGATCTCCTTCGTCAAGCAGAAGCAGCCCACCGGCGTGATCGTGCTGCTGGGCATCGGCTCCGCCATGTCGCTGGTCGCCGGGCTGATGCAGCTCTAGGCCCCGCCGCGGCGGCCCGCCCACCGGATGCCGCCGCACCCGGCCGCACGCCACCCGGTCGCGCACCGCGCCCGGCCGCCCGGCCCGGTGCCGTCGGCCGGCCGCACCGCCCGGCGCGGCCCGCGAGCCCCGCCCCCAAGCCCGGTCGAGAAAGGGCCCTGGAAGAAGATGAGCAAGCGCGTGGTCGTGTTCGACTACGGATTCGGCAACGTCCGCTCCGCGGAGCGCGCCGTCGCCCACGCCGGCGCCGAGGTGGAGATCACCGCCGACTACGAGGCGGCGATGAACGCGGACGGGCTGCTCGTGCCCGGCGTCGGCGCCTTCGCCGCCTGCATGCGCGGCCTCACCGCGGCCCGCGGCGACTGGATCATCGAGCGCCGCCTGTCCGGCGGCCGCCCGGTGCTCGGCATCTGCGTCGGCATGCAGATCCTCTTCGCCCGCGGCGTCGAGCACGGCGTTCAGACGGCGGGTTGCGACCAGTGGCCCGGCACCGTGGAGCCGCTACGGGCGCCCGTCGTGCCGCACATGGGCTGGAACGCCGTGCGGCCGCCGGAGGGCTCGCGGATGTTCGCCGGCCTGGCGGAGGGCACCAGGTTCTACTTCGTGCACTCCTACGGTGTGCGGGAGTGGGAGCTGAAGCCCGCCGACCACCTCCGTCCGCCCCTGGTGACCTGGAGCACCCACGGGGAGCCGTTCGTCGCCGCGGTGGAGAACGGCCCGCTGTGGGCCACCCAGTTCCACCCGGAGAAGTCCGGCGACACCGGCGCGCAACTGCTGCGCAACTGGCTCGGCACCCTCTGACCCACCCCCTCGCCCGCCATTCCCCGTCCACCGCCACCCGCGCGGCGACACCGAGCACCTCCCCGCCCGCCCCACCCCTTCCGCCCCGGCGGAACCGACCCCCTTCCAACCCTCCACCCCAGCCCTCAACCCCGGCCCTCCACCCCGGCCGGCCCCGGCCCGATCCCCGGACCGGCACCCGGCCCCCGCCCCGACCGCTCTCACCCCGACCGCCCCCGTCCGGCGGCTCCCCGTCGGCCGGCCGTCCGAAAGACGACCCGCACATGAGCAGCAACCGCCTCATCCTCCTGCCCGCCGTCGACGTGCGCGACGGCCAGGCCGTACGCCTGGTGCAGGGCGAGTCCGGCACCGAGACCGGCTACGGCGACCCGCTGGCCGCCGCGCTCGCCTGGCAGGAGGCGGGCGCCGAGTGGATCCACCTGGTGGACCTGGACGCCGCGTTCGGTACCGGCGACAACCGCGACCAGCTCGCCGAGGTCGTCGGCCGCCTGGACGTCAAGGTCGAGCTGTCCGGCGGCATCCGCGACGACGCCTCCCTGAAGGCCGCGCTGGACACCGGCTGCGCCCGCGTCAACCTCGGCACCGCGGCCCTGGAGTCCCCGGACTGGGTGCGCCGGGCCATCGCCGAGCACGGCGAGAAGATCGCCGTCGGCCTCGACGTGCGCGGCACCACCCTGCGCGGCCGCGGCTGGACCCGCGAGGGCGGCGACCTGTTCGAGACCCTGGCCCGGCTCGACGCCGACGGGTGCGCCCGCTACGTGGTCACCGACGTCGCCAAGGACGGCACCATGACCGGCCCCAACCTCCGCCTGCTGCGGGACGTGTGCGCCGCCACCGACCGCCCCGTCATCGCCAGCGGCGGCGTCTCCAGCCTCGACGACCTGCGGGCCATCGCCACTTTGGTGCCCGAAGGTGTGGAGGGCGCCATCACGGGCAAGGCCCTGTACGACCAGGCGTTCACCCTCGAAGAGGCGCTGGAGGCAGTGTCCCGATGACCTCGCCAACCTCTCCCGTCCCCCGTCCGGGAGGCCCCCGCCCCGGCCACGACGACCTCCCGCTGCGGGTGCCGGCCGACACCTCCTGGGGGGAGAGCCTCGGCGGCTCCCGTGCGGTCCGGGCGGGCGACTGGGTGCTGGTCAGCGGCTGCACGTCCTCCGGCGGAGGCGGGGTGCTGCACGAGGGTGACCCGTACGAGCAGGCCAAGACGGCCTTCGCGACGGGCCTCGCCGCGCTCGAGGAGTTCGGGCTCGGCGCCGCCGACGTGGTGCGCACCCGGATGTACCTCACCCATGTGCGGGACGTGGAGGCGGTCGCCCGCGCCCACCGGGAGCTGTTCGGCGAGGTGCTCCCGGCCGCCTCGATGCTGGTGGTCTCCGGGTTCGTGGACTCGCGGCTGCTGGTGGAGGTCGAGATGGACGCCTTCCTGCCGGGGCGCGCGCAGTCGCCGGCCGGACAAGCAACGGAACCAGGAGAGCACGCGTGAGTCTGGCCGTACGGGTCATCCCCTGCCTCGACGTGGACAACGGCCGCGTCGTGAAGGGCGTCAACTTCCAGAACCTGCGGGACGCCGGGGACCCGGTGGAGATGGCGCAGGTCTACGACGCGGAGGGCGCCGACGAACTGGTCTTCCTGGACATCACCGCCTCCTCCGGCGACCGGGAGACCACCTACGACGTGGTGCGCCGCACCGCCGAGCAGGTCTTCATCCCGCTGACGGTGGGCGGCGGGGTGCGCACCGTGGAGGACGTGGACAAGCTGCTGCGTGCCGGGGCGGACAAGGTCGGCGTGAACACCGCGGCGATCGCCAGGCCCGAACTCGTCGCGGAGATCGCCGAGCGGTTCGGCCGCCAGGTGCTGGTGCTGTCCGTGGACGCCCGCCGCTGCCCCGAGGGCACCGTCACCCCCTCCGGTTTCGAGGTGACCACCCACGGCGGGCGCCGGGGCACGGGCCTGGACGCCGTGGAGTGGGCGGCCCGGGCGGCGGAGCTCGGCGCGGGGGAGATCCTGCTCAACTCCATGGACGCCGACGGCACCAGGGACGGCTACGACACGGAGATGATCGAGGCCGTGCGCAAGCGCGTCACCGTGCCGGTGATCGCCTCCGGGGGAGCGGGGAGCCCCGCGCACTTCGCCCCGGCCGTGGCGGCGGGGGCGGACGCGGTGCTCGCGGCGAGCGTGTTCCACTTCGGGGACATGAGGATCGGTCAGGTCAAGGACGCGCTGCGCGCCGCGGGCCACCCCGTGCGCTGAGCCGCCCGCGGCGCGGACGGCCCCACCCCGGGGCCCCGCGCCGCACACGCCGCGGACGGGGCGGAACCCGCCGGGACGGGCCAGGCCGGGGCGAGCCCCGGCGGGACGAGTCAGGGCGAGACGAGCCCCGGCGCGCCGGATCCCGGTGAGCAGCGCCCTGCCGCGGGTGGCCCCGGCGCGGCGCCATCGGCCGGCGGCGGCCGGGATGCGGGGGTCCATGGTCGTCCACGGCTCCTTCGGGGACAATTGGGGGGCAGACAGGAGAACGGAGAGAGTCTCCGGTATCACCGTCCGTAACTATACGGATGCTCTCTCCGCTTCCGCAACCGTCCTCGGGAGCCCGCATGCGCGCCGACGCCCGCCGCAACCACGAACGGCTGGTCGCCGCGGCCAGACAGGCCGTGGAGGACCAGGGCATCGAGGTGCCCCTGGACCAGATCGCCAGATCCGCCGGGGTCGGCGCGGGCACCCTGTACCGGCACTTCCCGACCCGCGACGACCTGCTGGAGGCGGTCTTCCACGACCGGCTGACCACCCTGGAGTCCAAGGCCAGGGAGCTGGTGGAGAGCGTGCCGCCGGACGAGGCCCTCAGCCGCTGGATCGCCCTGGTCCTGCGCTACGCGGCGACCAACCGCGGGCTGTCCCAGGCCGTGATGCACTCCAGCGCGGACGACACCTCGTACTGCGCCGGGGTGCTCAGGTCCGCCGCCGCCACCGTGCTGGAGCGGGCGCAGCGCGCCGGCGCGGCCCGCGCCGACCTGGACGTGCCCACCCTGGTGACGCTGGTGACCGGCCTGGGCATGGCCGCGCAGCACGCCCCCGGCGAGGTGGACCGGCTGCTCGACCTGCTCATGGACGGCGTACGCGCCCGCTGACACCGTCGGCGGTGCAAGGGCCTCGGCGCCCCAGGAGCGCCGGGGTCCGACAAGCCGGGGCGTCGAGAGCGCCGAGCCGGCCGGTGATCAGGGCCCGGGGGCCACCGCCACCGCGCCGTCCTCCCCGCCCGGCCCCAGCGCCGCCGCCGGGTCCTCGCCGTGCGCCCACAGCCGGGCGTACCGGCCGCCGAGCGCCAGCAGCTCCTCGTGCCCGCCGTACTCCACGATCCGTCCCCGGTCCAGCACCGCGATGCGGTCGGCGCCCCTGACCGTGGACAGCCGGTGCGCGATCGTGATGGTGGTGCGGCCCCGCGCCAGCTCGTCCAGGGCCTGCTGCACCTGCCGCTCGGTGGTGTTGTCCAGCGCGCTCGTCGCCTCGTCGAGCACCAGCACCGGCGGGTCGCGCAGCAGTGTCCTGGCTATCGCCAGCCGCTGCTTCTCGCCGCCGGAGAACCGGTGCCCGCGCTCGCCGACCAGCGTGGCGTACCCCTCGGGCAGCTCCGTGATCCGGTCGTGCACCCGCGCCGCCCGGCACGCCGCGACCAGCTCCTCGTCCGTGGCGTCCGGCTTGGCGAAGCGCAGGTTGTCGGCCACGGAGGCGTGCAGCAGATACGTCTCCTGCGACACCACGCCCACCGCGGAGGCGATCGTGTCGAACGTCAGGTCCCGCAGGTCCACCCCGTCCAGGGTGATCCTGCCCCGCACCGGGTCGTACAGCCGCGCCGCGAGCTGGGCCAGCGTGGACTTGCCCGAGCCGGTGGCGCCGACCAGCGCCAGGCTGCCGCCCGCCGGGACCCGCAGCCGGATGCCCTGGAGCACCGGCGGGCCGTCCCCGGCGTGCCGGAAGTCCACGTCCTCGAAGACCAGCTCGCCGCGGATCCGCTCGCGCGGCACCGACCGGGCGCCGGGCTTCTCGGTCAGCTCCGGCTCCTGGTCGAGGTACTCGAAGACGCGGGTGAACAGCGCCAGGCTGCTCTGCATCTGCACGCCCACCCGCAGCAGCGCCATCGCCGGGCCGAACAGCGCGTTCTGCAACGTCACGAACGCCACGACGGTGCCCACCGAGATCGACCCGTGGCCACCCGCCACGGTCAGGCCCGCCCCCCAGTAGATCGCGGCCGGGATCGCCGACATCACCATCTGGATGGACGACGACCGCCAGCGCCCGGCCATGGACGAGGCGACCTCCAGCTCCGACAGCTCCCGCGACTGGCGGGTGAAGTCCTCCACCAGGCCGGGCCCGCGGCCCATCGTGCGGCCCAGCAGGATCCCGCTGACCGACAGCGACTCCTCCACGCTCGCGGTGAGCAGCGCCATCTTCTCCTGGCGCCGCCGCACGATCCTGCGGCGCTCCCGGCCCACGCTCCGGCTGATCCATATGAACACCGGCAGCAGGGCCAGCGAGATCAGGGCGAGCCGCCAGTCGAGCGCGAACATCGCCACGATGGTGGCGACCACGGTCGTCAGGCTGGACACCACGGTGGTGGCGGTGTTGGTGACGAACGCCTGCATCCCGCCGATGTCGTTGGCGATCCGGGACTGTATCTCCCCGGTGCGGGTGCGGGTGAAGAAGCCCAGGGACAGCCGCTGGAGGTGGCTGTAGACCTCCACCCGCAGGTCGTGCATGACCTGCTGCCCCACGGTGGTGGAGATCAGCGTCTGCACCACCGTCAGCACGCAGTTGACCAGCGCGACCACGATCATGCCGAGGGCCAGCAGGGACAGCAGCCCGGTGCGGCCCTGCGGGATCGCCGTGTCCAGGATCTCCCGCAGCATGAACGGCGACGCGAGCGACACCACCGACGCCGCGCCGATCAGCACCAGCAGCACGGTGAGCCGGCCCTTGTACGGCACGAACAGCCGGGCGATCCGGCGCAGCTCGGCCGGTCTGCGCGCCTCCTCGCCGCCCGGGCCGCCCTTCCCGCCGGACGCAGGTCCCGTGTCGGGGGAGCCCGCGCCGTGGTGCCCGCCGCCGTGCACCGGAGGCCGGGCGGGGTGCGGACCGGGGGAGTGCGGGGGCGCGGTCATGGGCTCCAGGCCGGGGTTCGGGGACGTGCGGGAACGGGGCCGTGGGGCGGGCCGTCCCACGGCCGGGAGGGGCAGCGGCGGCCGTCCGGGCCCGCCGGCGGGCCCGGCCCCGGCGGCCGAGGGCGGGTCAGATGCCGAGCTGCGGCTTGCCCATCAGCGTGGCGATGGCGCCCTTGTCGCCCTCGGACTCCACGTCCGCGTGGGCGGTCCGCCCGAAGGCGAACATCAGCAGCTCGCTCGGCTCCCCGTGGACGGTGACCACCGGGACGCCCTTGTGGGCCACCGCGGTCTGCCCGTTGCCGCGGCGCAGCACCAGGCCGACCGGCGCCCGGCGGGCCAGCACCCGGGCCGTGGTCTCCAGCCGCTTCCACAGGGCGTCGGCGAAGACCGGGTCTATCTCGCGGGGCGTCCAGTCCGGCTGGGCGCGGCGCACGTCCTCGCTGTGGACGTAGAACTCGGCGGTGTTCGCCGCCTCGTCCACCTGCTTGAGGGAAAAGGGGGACAGCCGCGGCGGGCCGGTGCGGATCAGCCGGATCAGCTCGTCGTACGGCTTGGCCGCGATCTCGGCCTGCACCCGCTCCATACGGGGCGCGAGGGCCTTGATGAGCACACCGCCGATCGCGTCGGCGCGGCGCTCGCGCAGCACGATGTGGGCGGCCAGGTCGCGGGTGCGCCACCCGTCGCACAGCGTGGCGGCGTCGGGCCCGGCACTTTCCAGCAGGTCGGCGAGGATCAGGCGTTCGCGCTGGGCATGAGTCGACATGCGACCACCCTACGACCGACCGCCGACAACGGCCCATGGGCGTTCCTCCAGGCACAGTCGAACGCCGCCCCCGGGGAGGCGGCGCCCGACGGCGGGGCCGCCCCCCGCGCGGTCACTTCAACCGGGCGGTGAGCTTCTTCCCGCCCGGTTTGTCACTGAGCGTCAGGGAGCAGGAGACGGTCTCCACCCCGGACTCGTAGGTGTCGAGCACCGGGTGCAGCACGTAGTTGTAGTAGACCCGGCCGTCGGCCTGCCGGTTCGCGGCCTGCCTGGCCTGGCCCTCGCACAGTTGCTCCGCCTTCTGCGACAGGGCCTTCTCGGTGGTGAACGTCCCCGTCAGCTTCGCGGTGCCGATGACCTCGCCGTCGTGCGGCGACCCGCAGGAGACCTTCCGCAGCGTGCTCACGCTGCGGTCGAGCCCCGGCGTGTTGAAGCACTCGCCCTTCTTCAGCGCCACGTAGGGGATCCAGCCCGGGTCCCGGCTCGCGGTCGGGTCGTCGAACAGGTCGGGGTCGGGGGTGTGGGTGAAGCTCGGCAGCAGGTCGTCGATGTCGATGGACGGGGTGTACGGGGGGATCGACGGCGTCCAGGTCGGCGACCACGTCGGCGACCACGTGGGGGAGCGGGACGGGCTGGGCGCGGACGGCGACGCGGAGGCGCCGCTCGCGGTGGACTGCCGCCGCGCCTCGTCGCCGCCGTCGCCGTCCCCGGCGAAGGCCACGACGCCGCCCACGGCCAGCCCGGTCACGGCCACTACGGCCACGGCCACGATCACGGCCCGGCCCCGACCGCCGCCACCGCCCGGGCCCGCCGGGTCCCCGGGCCCGTACCCGCCGGGCGGCTGCCCGCCGTACCCCCCGTAACCGCCGTAGCTCCCGTACCCTCCGTAACCGGGATCTCCCCCGTACCCGCCGGGAGGGCCGGGCGGCGGCATGGACGGCGGCGGGGGCACGGGTGGCGGGGCGTCCCCGCCGGACGGAGGCCCGAACCCGCCCGGAGGCGGCCCGAACCCCCCTCCGGAACCCGGAGGGACGTGCGGCGGCGGTGGGGGCGGAGGCACGCTCATAGGCGAAGCGTGCCCCGAACGGGTGAATCCGGCGCCGCTTGTGCGGAAGTTGTCACCAGCTCGGGACCATGTAACGACCAGGTCACGAAGGGTGACGGCCCGCCCGCCCCGGCCGGCTCCCGGCCGCCCGCCCGCATCCCGGCGCCCCGCCCGCCGGCGGGCCTCGGCACAATGGGGTCATGCCAGCAGCTCGCCCGTCCGCCCTCGACCCGGCCGTCGCCGCCCGCCTCAAGCGCGACGAGCACGGGCTGTTCCCCGCCGTCACCCAGCAGTACGACACGGGGGAGGTGCTCATGGTCGGCTGGATGGACGACGAGGCGCTGCACCGCACCCTCACCACGGGCCGCTGCACCTACTGGAGCCGCAGCCGCCGCGAGTACTGGGTCAAGGGCGACACCTCGGGCCATGTGCAACTGGTGAAGTCCGTCGCCCTCGACTGCGACGGGGACACCGTCCTGGTCAAGGTCGACCAGGTCGGCGCCGCCTGCCACACCGGGGACCGCACCTGTTTCGACGCGGGCGAACTCCCGCTGCGCCCCGCCGCCCCCGCGCAGCCCCCGGCCGCCCGCCCCAGCGGACTAGGCTGAACCGCCATGACCACGGGCACCGTCATCCCCGACGCCGACACCTTCCGCAAGCTCGCCCGCGACCGCCGGGTCGTCCCCGTCACCCGGCGCTTCCTCGCGGACGGCGAGACCCCGGTCGGCCTGTACCGCAGGCTCACCGGGGAGCGCCCCGGCACCTTCCTGCTGGAGTCGGCCGAGAACGGCCGCTCATGGTCGCGCTACTCCTTCGTCGGCGTCCGCAGCGCCGCCACCCTGGTGGAGCGGGACGGGCAGGCCCACTGGATCGGCTCGCCCCCCGTGGGCGTCCCCATCGACGGCGACCCCCTGGCCGCCCTGCGCGCCACCCTCGAAGCCCTGCACACCCCCCGCGACCTGGACGGGATGCTGAAGCTGCCCCCGTTCACCGGCGGCATGGTCGGCTACCTCGGCTACGACGTGGTGCGCCGCCTGGAGAAGCTGCCCCGCCACGCCGAGGACGACCTGCGGCTGCCCGAGCTGACGATGCTGCTCGCCACCGACCTCGCCGTCCTCGACCACGTCGAGGGCACCGTGCTGCTCATCGCCAACGCGGTCAACCACAACGACCTCGACACCGGCGTCGACGCGGCCTACGCCGACGCCGTGGCCCGCCTCGACGCGATGACCGCCGACCTGGCCAGGCCCGCCGACACGGCCCCCGCCGTCTTCGCCTCCGACGGCGTCCCGGAGTACACCCCCCGCTGGGGCGGCCCCGCCTACCAGGCCGCCGTGGAGGACATCAAGGAGCGCATCCGCGCGGGCGAGGCCTTCCAGGTGGTGCCCTCGCAGCGCTTCGAGGCGCCGTGCCCCGCCTCGGCGCTCGACGTCTACCGGGTGCTGCGCGCCACCAACCCCAGCCCCTACATGTACCTGCTGCGGCTCGACGGGTTCGACGTGGTCGGCTCCAGCCCGGAGGCGCTGGTCAAGGTCGAGGACGGGCGGGCCATGCTGCACCCCATCGCGGGCACCCGCCGCCGCGGCGCCACCCCGCAGGAGGACGCCGACCTCGCCGCCGAGCTGCTCGCCGACCCCAAGGAGCGCGCCGAGCACCTGATGCTGGTGGACCTGGGCCGCAACGACCTCGGCCGGGTCTGCGAGCCCGGCAGCGTGGAGGTCGTGGACTTCATGTCCGTCGAGCGCTACAGCCACGTGATGCACATCGTCTCCACCGTGGTCGGCCGGGTCGCGCCCGGCCGCACCGCCTTCGACGTGCTCACCGCCTGCTTCCCCGCCGGCACCCTCTCCGGCGCGCCCAAGCCCCGCGCGATGCGCATCATCGAGGAGCTCGAGCCCACCCGCCGCGGCCTGTACGGCGGCTGCGTGGGCTACCTGGACTTCGCGGGCGACTCCGACACCGCCATCGCCATCCGCACCGCCCTGCTGCGCGACGGCACCGCGTACGTGCAGGCGGGCGCCGGCGTGGTCGCCGACTCCGACCCGGCCGCCGAGGACACCGAGTGCCGCAACAAGGCGGCGGCCGTGCTGCGCGCCGTCGCCACCGCCGCCACCATGGCGCCCGCCGCCGTCGGCCTGCCCGCCCCGGCCGCGCCCCCCGGGGCGGACGGCGCCGGGCGGCCCGCGCCGGAGCGGCCCCAGCCACAGCAGCCCGCGGACGACCCCGCGGCGCGGACGGGAGCGAAGTGAGCACCACGACCGACACCGCGGCACCGCCCGCCACCCGGGCCCCCGGCGGGCGGCGCGCCCTCGCCGCGGGTCTCGCCCTCGGCGTGGCCGGGGCCTCGCTCGTCCTGGTCGCCGCGGGCCGCACCTGGGCCGAGGGCCGGGTCGCGGTCGACTCCGGCCGGCAGACCGCGCACACCCTGTCCGTGGACGGCGGCGACGTCACCGCGATACCCGGCGCGCTCGCCCTCGTCGGCCTCGCCGCGCTCGTCGCCGTGTTCGCGGTGCGCCGCGCCGGGCGCCTGCTCGTCTCCGCGCTGCTCGCCCTGTCCGGCGCGGTCGCGGCCCTCACCGCGGTGCTCGGCGCCTTCGACGGCGAGGCGCTGGACGAGGCCGCGGTCGCGGCGGCCGGCCTGTCCGACGCCCACGCCACCGGCGTCACCCACACCGCCTGGCCCTGGGTCGCCGCGGCCGGCGGCGCGCTGCTCCTCGCCTCCGGGCTGCTCGCCCTGCTCCGGGGCCGCGACTGGCCCGCCATGTCCAGCCGCTACGAGGCCCCCGGCGGAGGTGGCTCCGCCCGCCGCGCCGCCCGCCCGGCCGCCACGGAGCGCCCCGACGAGATCTGGCGCGCCCTGGACCGCGGCGAGGACCCGACGGACCGCTGACCCCCGCCGTTCGCCCACCGCCCCCCGGGTGAAGGCGCCCCCGGTGACAGGGGACAATGGGGGCAGCGCCCCTTCTCGGGCATCGAGGAACGACAAGGAGCAGTCATGTCGGCAAGCGCCCACGGACACACCCCCGCCGCATGGACCGGCGTGACCATCACCTTCATCGGCTTCTGCGTCGCCGGAGCCGCGGTGGTGATGGCCAACCTGCCGTTGATGTGGGTCGGCTTCGGCGTCGTCCTGCTCGGCGGCGTGGTCGGCAAGGTCATGCAGATGATGGGCATGGGCAAGACGCAGCCGAACCCCCCGCTGCGCACCCAGTCCCCGGCGGCCGCCGCGCGCGCCGCCGACGAGCAGCGGGCCTCCACCGGCGGCTCCGCCCCGGCCTCCGCCGAGGAGGGCGGCGAGGAGGCGGCCTCCGGCGGCGCCTCGGAGCGGACGACGGTCAAGCACTGACCCGCCGGTCCACCGGCGCGCCCGTCCCCGCACCCGCGGGGACGGCGGGCCCCAGGGGCGTCTTCTCGGGCGCGGTGTCCCACCGGACACCGCGCCCGCGCGCGTCCCGGGCCGGCCACCACGCCGGCGCGTCCCGGGCCGGCCACTGCCGCACGGCCACTGCCGCACGGCCACTGCCGCACGGCCGGCGACGGCGGGGCGACGCCCCGCGGTGCCGGACAAGCGCCCGGCGGCGCGTCTCACCCGCACCACCCGCCCCCCGCGCGCCCCCGCGTCCCCGGGGTGACAATCGCCGTGTGACCAGAACCGGCCCGCCCGCCCCGGCGCCCGCCCGGGTCCGCCCGGCCCCCCGGCGCGTCGCCGCCCCGCTGCTCGCCCTCGCCGCCTGCGCCGCCGCGCTGCCCGCCGTCGCCGCGGCCCTGCCCACCGCGTCCGCCCGGTTCCCGCCCTGCCCGCTGCCCGGCCTGACCGGCCTGTACTGCCCCGGCTGCGGCGGGCTGCGCGCCACGCTGGCGCTGGCGCACGGCGACCCCGTCGCCGCCGCGGGACTGAACGCGGCCGCCCTGGCCGCCTTCGCCGCGCTGGCCGCGCTGTGGGTCCGCTGGCTGGCCCGGACCGCCTGCGGCCGCCCCGCCCCCGTACGTTTCCGGCCGCCCCTGATATGGGCCGCCGCAGCGGCGGCGGCCGCCTTCACCGTCGTCCGGAATCTGCCGTTCGGGGCGGTCCTGGCACCATAGGACCCGGGGCCCGGCGGGCACTTGGCCCGAGTTGTCCACCCCTTGGGACCGGCGCCGCCCGCGTGCGGGAGCCCCGCCCGGCGGCGGATACCATCGCTGTGCCTGACCGGGGCGTGACCGGAACCGGGCCCAGCGGTCACCGACCGGTGACGGTGGACATGTCCCGTACCTCCCACAGAAGGGGTCAACGCGTGAGTGTGCTCGACGAGATCATCGACGGAGTCCGAGCCGACCTCGCCGAGCGACAGGCCCGCGTCTCCCTCGAGGAGCTCAAGGAGCGCGCCGCCCAGGCGCCGCCGGCCAAGGACGGGGTCGCCGCCCTGAGCGGGGACGGCGTCAAGGTCATCTGCGAGGTCAAGCGCTCCAGCCCGTCCAAGGGCGCGCTCGCCGCCATCGCCGACCCGGCGGGGCTCGCCGCCGACTACGAGGCGGGCGGGGCGGCCGTGATCAGCGTGCTCACCGAGCAGCGCAGGTTCGGCGGCTCGCTCGCCGACCTGGAGGCGGTGCGCGCCCGGGTGGACATCCCCGTGCTGCGCAAGGACTTCATCGTCACCGCCTACCAACTGTGGGAGGCCCGCGCCCACGGCGCCGACCTCGCGCTGCTGATCGTCGCCGCCCTGGAGCAGGACGCGCTGGTCTCCCTGGTCGAGCGCGCCGAGTCGATCGGGCTGACCCCGCTGGTCGAGGTGCACGACGAGGACGAGGTCGAGCGCGCCGTCGCCGCCGGGGCGAAGGTGATCGGGGTCAACGCCCGGGACCTGAAGACGCTGGAGGTGGACCGGGGCAACTTCGCCCGGGTCGCGCCGACCATCCCCGACCACATCGTGAAGATCGCCGAGTCCGGGGTGCGCGGGCCGCACGACCTGATCGCCTACGCCCACGACGGCGCGGACGCCGTGCTCGTCGGCGAGTCCCTGGTGACCGGCCGGGACCCCAAGGCCGCCGTCGCCGACCTGGTCGCGGCGGGCGCCCACCCGGCGCTGCGGCACGGCCGGGACTGACCCGGCACCCCGCCCGGCGCACACCCGCCCCCGTCGCGGCGGTAGGCTGCCCCCCATGAGCATCCAGGCACGCAACAGGCGAGGCTGCCGCCCCCGCGGCTGCCGCGCCCCCGCGCGCCGGGTGCTGGGCCGCAGGGTCCGCTATGTGATCGGCTGCGAACCGGGCCAGGTGCCGGGCAGGCGATGGCGCCTCGGCTGAGGCCGAGCCGCACCAACGCCACCTTTTCCAGCACCGGCTCCCGCGCGGGCCGCCGGGCGCGCCCCCTCGGGCGCACGCCCCGGCCGCCCGGCGCCAGGAGTCCCGACCGGACGACCGGATCCTCCCGAGAGGACCTCACAGCCGACATGCCCACGCACGAAACCCATCGGTTCTTCCTGCCCGACCCCGACGGCAGCGTCCCCACGGCCCGCGGCTGGTTCGGGCCGTTCGGCGGCAAGTTCGTCCCCGAAGCCCTGGTCGCCGCGATCGACCAGGTCGCCGAGGAGTACGAGAAGGCCAAGGCCGACCCCGCCTTCGCCGCCCGCCTGGACGAACTGCTCGCCGACTACACCGGCCGCCCCAGCGCGCTGACGGAGGTGCGCCGCTTCGCCGAGCACGCCGGCGGCGCCCGGATCTTCCTCAAGCGGGAGGACCTCAACCACACCGGCTCCCACAAGATCAACAATGTGCTCGGCCAGGCCCTGCTCACCCAGCGCATGGGCAAGACCCGCGTCATCGCCGAGACCGGCGCGGGCCAGCACGGCGTGGCCACCGCGACCGCCTGCGCCCTGCTGGACCTGGAGTGCGTCGTCTACATGGGCGAGGTGGACACCCGGCGCCAGGCGCTGAACGTCGCCCGGATGCGCATGCTGGGCGCCGAGGTGATTCCCGTGACCTCCGGCAGCCGCACCCTGAAGGACGCCATCAACGAGGCGTTCCGCGACTGGGTGGCCAACGTGGACGGCACCCACTACCTGCTCGGCACGGTCGCGGGCCCGCACCCGTTCCCGGCCATGGTCCGCGACTTCCACCGGGTGATCGGGGTGGAGGCCCGCCGCCAGATCCTCGAGCGCGCGGGCAGGCTCCCGGACGCCGCCGTGGCCTGCGTCGGCGGCGGCTCCAACGCCATCGGCCTGTTCCACGCGTTCCTGCCGGACACCGGCGTGCGCCTGGTCGGCTGCGAGGCGGGCGGGCACGGCGTGGACAGCGGCGAGCACGCGGCCACCCTCACCCAGGGCGACCCGGGGGTGCTGCACGGCTCGCGCTCCTACGTGCTCCAGGACGAGGACGGCCAGATCACCGAGCCGTACTCGATCTCCGCCGGGCTCGACTACCCCGGCATCGGCCCGGAGCACGCGTGGCTGAAGGACTCCGGGCGGGCCGAGTACCGCGCGGTCACCGACGCCGAGGCGATGGAGGCGCTGCGGCTGCTGTCCCGCACCGAGGGCATCATCCCGGCCATCGAGAGCGCCCACGCCCTGGCCGGCGCCCTGGCCCTGGGCCGGGAGCTGGGCCCGGACGCGCTGCTGCTGGTGAACCTCTCCGGCCGCGGCGACAAGGACATGGACACGGCCGCCCGCTACTTCGGCCTGTACGACACCCCGCAGGAGGGCGACCGATGAGCGTGGAGCAGTTGTCCGCCGTGCTGGCGAAGGCCGGGTCCGAGGGCCGGGCCGCGCTGGTGGGCTACCTGCCCGCCGGGTTCCCCACCGTCGACGGCGCGGTGCGCGCCGCCACCGCCATGGTCGAGGGCGGCTGCGACGTGGTGGAGATCGGCCTGCCGCACAGCGACCCGGTGCTGGACGGCCCCGTCATCCAGACCGCCGACGACATCGCGCTGAGCGGTGGGGTGCGCATCGCCGACGTGCTGCGCACGGTCGAGCGGGTGGCGGCCGCCGGGGCCCCGGTGCTGGTGATGACCTACTGGAACCCGGTGGACCGCTACGGCGTGGAGCGGTTCGCCGCGGACCTGGCCGCCGCCGGGGGAGCGGGCTGCATCCTGCCGGACCTGCCGGTGGAGGAGTCCGAGGAGTGGCGGAAGGCCGCCGAGCGGCACGGACTGGCCACGGTGTTCGTGGTGGCGCCGAGCAACCGGGACGACCGCCTGGCGCGGATCACCGCCGCCGGGTCCGGCTTCGTGTACGCCGCGTCGCTGATGGGCGTCACCGGCACCCGGGCCACCGTCGGGGAGCAGGCGGAGGACCTGGTGCGGCGCACCCGGGCCACCACCGGGCTGCCGGTGTGCGTCGGGCTCGGGGTGTCCAACGCCGAGCAGGCCGCCGAGGTGGCGGCGTTCGCCGACGGGGTGATCGTCGGCACGGCGTTCGTCAAGCGGCTGCTGGACGCGGACGGCATCGACGCGGGCGTCGCCGCCGTGCGGGAGCTGGCCGCCGATCTGGCCAGGGGCGTGCGCACCCGCCCGTAGCCGCCCGCGCGGGCACCCGCCCCACGGGCGCGGCAGGCCAAACACGAGGACGGACCGTATCCCCCGAAAGGGGTACGGTCCGTCCTTCGTTCGAGCGGCGCCGCCCCGCCGGGCGGTCCCGTGGCCGGGTGTGTCTCGTTCGTCAGGGGGTGAGCGAGAACAACCGAGAGGCAAGGCGCGCCGCCCGGGAGCGGCTGCGGGAGGAACAGCGCCGCGACGAGGCCAGGGCCAGGCGCAACCGGGGCATCGCCGTGGTCGGCGCGGCCGTGGCCGTGGTGGTGATCGCCGCCGCGGTCGGCACCCTGGTGGCGAACCGGGACGGCGGGGACGGCGGCGGCGGGGCCAACCGGTCGGCCGCGGCCCCCCGGGGCGCCACCGGCGACCCCAGGACGGTCATCCCCGTGGGCCCGGCCGACGCCAAGGCCGTGATCACCGTCTACGAGGACTTCCGCTGCCCCGCCTGCGGCCTGTTCGAGAAGCAGCTCGGCCCGACCGTCGCCGAGCTGACCGAGCAGGGCCGGGCCCGGGTGGACTACCACATCGTGTCGTTCATCGACGACAACATCCCGGGCAACGGCTCCAAGCGCGCCGCCAACGCCGCCGCCTGCGCGCAGGACGCCGGCGCCTTCCCCCGCTACCACGAGGTGCTGTACGCCAATCAGCCGCCGGAGTCGGACGACGCCTACGGGGACACCGGGCGGCTGATCGAGCTGGCCCGGCAGGTGCCCGCGCTGAAGGACAACGCGGGGTTCCGGCAGTGCGTGGAGCAGGACCGCTTCCGCGACTGGGTGGACCGGGTGCAGGAGGAGTTCGGCACGTCCGGCCACACCTCCACCCCGACCGTGCTGCTCGGTGACCGCAAGATCTACCCCGACCAGAACACCCCGCTCACCCCGGAGCGGCTGAGGTCACTGGTGGACCAGGCGAACAAGGGCGCCTGACCCCGGGCGCCCCCGCGGTGCCCCCGCTCACCCGGGCGGCGGACACCGCGGGGGCGCCAGCCGTCCTCCGCGGCCCTCGGCCGCACCGTTCGCGAGACACGCTCTCCGCCCCACTTTGGGACAGCGGCACCCGCGCAGGGTACGGTCGGTCCTGCCATGGACCTCGCATACATCCCCAGCCCTTCCGACAGCGCGATCCACCTCTGGGAGATCCCGCTGCGCGGCTACGCGTTCTGCATCATCGTCGGCCTCTTCGTGGCCATCTGGTACGGCAACCGGCGCTGGGTCGCCCGCGGCGGGCTGAGCGGCACGGTCGCCGACGTCGCCGTGTGGGCGGTGCCCTTCGGCCTCGTCGGCGGGCGCCTGTACCACGTCGTCACCACGCCCGAGCCGTACTTCGGCGACGACGGCAAACCGATGGACGCCGTCAAGATCTGGGAGGGCGGCCTCGGCATCTGGGGCGCGATCGCGCTCGGCGCGCTGGGGGCGTGGATCGCCTGCCGCCGCCGGGGCATCCCCTTCCTGGCGTACGCCGACGCCGTGGCGCCCGGCATCGCGCTGGCCCAGGCCATCGGCCGCTGGGGGAACTGGTTCAACCAGGAGCTGTACGGCAAGCCGACGGACGTGCCGTGGGCCGTGGAGATCGCCGAGAACAAGCGGCCCGCCGACAGCCTGGACGTGGCCACCTACCACCCGACGTTCCTGTACGAGTCGCTGTGGTGCGTGGGTCTGGCGCTGCTGGTGGTGTGGGCGGACCGCAGGTGGCGGATGGGGTACGGCCGGGCGTTCGCGGTGTACGTCGCCGGGTACACCGTCGGCCGGTTCTGGATCGAGTACATGCGCATCGACGACGCGCACCACTTCCTCGGCATGCGCCTGAACAACTGGACGTGCATCGTCGTCTTCCTCCTCGCGGTCGCCTTCTTCGTCCTGTCCGCCCGGCGGCACCCGGGCCGGGAGGCCGTGGTGGAGCCGGCGGCGGCGCGAGCGGCCGAGGCCGGTGGCGAGGGAACGGCGAACGCCGGACCGGAGAACGCCGGACCGGAGAACGGCGACGGCGGCCCCCGGGACGCCGCGCCCGGCGGCGAGGCCAACGGCGGCGGCGGGACCGGCGGCGCCCCGGGGAACCCGGAGCGCGAGGACGCGCCGGCGACCGCGTCCAACGGCGCCGGCGCGGCGGGCGGCGACGGGACCGGGCCCTCCGGCCCGCGGCCCTGACGGGCGGCACAGGACACGAACCGCGGCGACGGCCGCCTCCCCCTCGGCGGGGAGGCGGCCGTTCGCGTGTCCACCGGGGAATGACCCCTGCCTTCGGCACGTTGTTCGATGCGCCCGCCCGTCCGCCCCGGACACATCCCCGCAGCCCACGCGTACCGCTCCCGCCTCCCCCCGAGGTACGGCGGGATTTCGCTGGCACGGTGCTCGAACGTTACTTGTTTCACACTCGTTTCAAACCACGCCTCTCCGGGCATCAACCGTTGGCGCCCCGGGCATCGTCGCCCCTTTGCGCCACCGGCTGCGCCGTCCGCGTAGTCCACATGCTGGAACCGCGTATCCGCTTCTCGACACCGCGGTCATCATGTAACCTGCACGAAATCGCAGAGGGCCAACGTCGTCCCCATGCGCATGTCCTTAAAGCCAGCAAGGCATATGCCACGACGACGACGGGAGAGCCGATGCATTCCGCGTCCACGCACTCCGCTCCCGGCCGATTCCCCGGCCGGGACCACATGGACGGGCGCCCCGCCCCCCAAGGAATGTACGACCCCCGCTTCGAGCACGACGCCTGCGGCGTCGGCTTCGTGGCCCACCTCAGCGGAGAGGCCAGCCACGACCTCATCGAGCAGGCGCTGACCGTCCTGCGCAACCTGGAGCACCGCGGCGCCACCGGCTCCGACCCGGAGACCGGCGACGGCGCGGGCATCCTGCTCCAGGTCCCCGACGCGTTCCTGCGCGAGGCCGCGGGCTTCCCCCTGCCCGAGCCCGGCGCCTACGCCGTCGGCATCGCCTTCCTGCCGGTGGACGAGGCCGCGCACACCGCCGCCGTCCGGCAGATCGAGCAGATCGCCGCCGAGGAGAGGCTCACCGTCCTCGGCTGGCGCGAGGTCCCCGTCGCCCCCGACCTGCTGGGCGCCACCTCCCGCGCCACCATGCCCCGCTTCGCCCAGCTCTTCGTGGCGGACGCCGAGGGCCTGCGGCGCGGCATCGACCTGGACCGGATCGCGTTCGTGCTGCGCAAGCGCGCCGAGCGCGAGGCCGACGTCTACTTCGCCTCGCTGTCCGCGCGCACCATCACCTACAAGGGCATGCTGACCACCGGCCAGCTCGAGCCGTTCTTCCCGGACCTGTCCGACCGGCGGTTCGCCTCCGCGCTCGCCCTGGTCCACTCGCGGTTCTCCACCAACACCTTCCCGAGCTGGCCGCTCGCGCACCCGTACCGGTTCATCGCCCACAACGGCGAGATCAACACCGTCATCGGCAACCGCAACTGGATGCGCACCCGCGAGTCCCAGCTCGCCACCGGCCTCATCCCCGGCGACCTGGAGCGGATCTTCCCGATCTGCACCCCCGGCGCGTCGGACTCCGCGTCCTTCGACGAGGTCCTGGAGCTGCTGCACCTCGGCGGGCGCTCCCTGCCGCACAGCGTGCTGATGATGATCCCGGAGGCGTGGGAGAACCACGAGTCCATGGACCCGGCCCGCCGCGCCTTCTACCAGTACCACTCCACCCTGATGGAGCCCTGGGACGGCCCGGCCTGCGTCACCTTCACCGACGGCGCCCTCGTGGGCGCCGTGCTGGACCGCAACGGGCTGCGCCCCGGCCGCTACTGGGTCACCGACGACGGCCTGGTGGTGCTCTCCTCCGAGGTCGGCGTGCTCGACATCGACCCGGACCGGGTGGTCCGCAAGGGCCGCCTCCAGCCCGGCCGCATGTTCCTGGTGGACACCGCCGGGCACCGCATCGTCGAGGACGACGAGATCAAGGCCGAGCTCGCCGCCGAGTACCCGTACGCCGACTGGGTGGACGCCGGCATGATCCACCTGGACGAGCTGCCGGAGCGCGAGCACGTCGTCCACACCCACGCCTCCGTCAGCCGCCGCCAGCAGACCTTCGGCTACACCGAGGAGGAGCTGCGGGTCCTGCTCACCCCGATGGCCAGGAGCGGCGCCGAGCCCATCGGCTCCATGGGCACCGACACGCCCATCGCCGCCCTGTCCGACCGGCCCCGGCTGCTGTTCGACTACTTCACCCAGTTGTTCGCGCAGGTCACCAACCCGCCGCTGGACGCCATCCGCGAGGAGCTGGTCACCTCGCTGGTCTCCCAGGTCGGCCCGCAGGGCAACCTGCTCCAGCCCACCCCGGCGTCCTGCCGCAACGTCACCCTGCCGTTCCCGGTCATCGACAACGACGAGCTCGCCAAGCTCATCCACATCAACGCCGACGGCGACATGCCGGGCCTGGCCGCGGTCACCCTCTCCGGCCTGTACCGGGTCTCCGGCGGCGGCGCCGCCCTGGCCGCCCGGCTGGAGGAGATCTGCGCCGAGGCCGACACCGCGATCGCGAACGGCGCCCGGCTGATCGTGCTGTCCGACCGGCACTCCGACGCCGAGCACGCCCCGATCCCGTCGCTGCTGCTCACCTCCGCCGTGCACCACCACCTGATCCGCACCAAGCAGCGGGACAACGTGGGCCTGCTGGTGGAGGCGGGCGACGTGCGCGAGGTGCACCACGTCGCGCTGCTCGTCGGCTACGGCGCCGCCGCGGTCAACCCGTACCTGGCCATGGAGTCCGTGGAGGACCTGGTCCGCGAGGGCACCTTCCTCACCGGCGTCGAGCCGGAGCAGGCCATCAGGAACCTGATCAAGGCGCTGGGCAAGGGCGTGCTGAAGGTGATGTCCAAGATGGGCATCTCCACCGTCGCCTCCTACCGCGGCGCCCAGGTCTTCGAGGCCATAGGGCTCGAGCAGCGGTTCGTGGACCGTTACTTCCACGGCACCACCAGCAAGATCGGCGGCGTCGGCATCGACGTCGTCGCCGAGGAGGTCGCCGCCCGGCACGCCAAGGCGTACCCGTCCGACGGCATCTCCCCGGCGCACCGCCGCCTGGAGATCGGCGGCGAGTACCAGTGGCGCCGCGAGGGCGAGCCGCACCTGTTCGACCCGGAGACGGTCTTCCGCCTCCAGCACGCCACCCGCAGCCGCCGCTACGACATCTTCAAGCAGTACACGCAGCGGGTGGACGAGCAGTCGCGGCGCCTGATGACGCTGCGCGGCCTGTTCCGGTTCAAGGGCGGCGTGCGCGAGCCCGTCCCGATCGACGAGGTCGAGCCGGTCAGCGAGATCGTCAAGCGGTTCTCCACCGGCGCGATGTCCTACGGGTCCATCTCCCAGGAGGCCCACGAGACCCTCGCCATCGCCATGAACGAGCTGGGCGCCAAGTCCAACACCGGCGAGGGCGGCGAGGACCCCGACCGCCTGTACGACCCGCGGCGGCGCAGCGCCATCAAGCAGGTCGCCTCCGGCCGGTTCGGCGTGACCAGCGAGTACCTGGTCAACTCCGACGACATCCAGATCAAGATGGCCCAGGGCGCCAAGCCCGGCGAGGGCGGCCAACTGCCCGGGCACAAGGTCTACCCGTGGGTGGCCAGGACCCGGCACTCCACCCCCGGCGTCGGCCTGATCTCGCCGCCGCCGCACCACGACATCTACTCCATCGAGGACCTCGCGCAGCTCATCCACGACCTGAAGAACGCCAACCCCAGGGCCCGCGTCCATGTGAAGCTGGTCTCCGAGGTCGGCGTCGGCACGGTCGCGGCGGGCGTGTCCAAGGCCCACGCGGACGTCGTGCTCATCTCCGGGCACGACGGCGGCACCGGCGCCTCCCCGCTCACCTCGCTCAAGCACGCGGGCGGCCCCTGGGAGCTCGGCCTGGCCGAGACCCAGCAGACGCTGCTGCTCAACGGGCTGCGCGACCGCATCGTGGTGCAGACCGACGGCCAGCTCAAGACCGGCCGCGACGTGGTGATCGCCGCGCTGCTCGGCGCCGAGGAGTTCGGCTTCGCCACCGCGCCGCTGGTGGTCTCCGGCTGCGTGATGATGCGCGTGTGCCACCTGGACACCTGCCCGGTCGGCATCGCCACCCAGAACCCGGTGCTGCGCGAGCGGTTCACCGGCAAGCCCGAGTTCGTCGTCAACTTCTTCGAGTTCATCGCCGAGGAGGTGCGCGAGCTCCTGGCGCAGTTGGGCTTCCGCTCCATCGACGAGGCCGTCGGCCACGCCGAGCTGATCGACGTCGGACAGGCCGTGGACCACTGGAAGGCGCAGGGCCTGGACCTCGCCCCGCTGCTGCACGTCCCCGACCTGCCCGAGGGCACCGCCAGGCACCGCGTCACCGAGCAGGACCACGGTCTGGCCAAGGCGCTCGACAACGAGCTGATCCGCCTCGCCGCCGACGCGCTGGCCGCGCCGACCGCCGAGGAGGCCCAGCCGGTCCGCGCCCAGGTGGCCATCCGCAACATCAACCGCACCGTCGGCACCATGCTCGGCCACGAGGTCACCCGCAGGTTCGGCGGCGCCGGCCTGCCGGACGACACCATCGACATCACCTTCACCGGGGCGGCCGGCCAGTCCTTCGGCGCGTTCGTGCCGCGCGGGGTCACCCTGCGCCTGGAGGGCGACGCCAACGACTACGTCGGCAAGGGCCTGTCCGGCGGCCGGATCGTGGTGCGGCCCGACCGGCGCGCCGACCACCTGGCCGAGTACTCCGTCATCGCGGGCAACACCCTCGCCTACGGCGCCACCGGCGGCGAGATGTTCCTGCGCGGCCGGGTCGGCGAGCGGTTCTGCGTGCGCAACTCCGGCGCCACCGTGGTGGCCGAGGGCGTGGGCGACCACGGCTGCGAGTACATGACCGGCGGCCGCGCCGTCGTCCTGGGCGAGACCGGCCGCAACTTCGCGGCGGGCATGTCCGGGGGCATCGCGTTCGTCGTCGACCTGGACCCGGCGAACGTCAACCCCGGCCTGGTCGGGACGGAGGAGCCCGACGCGGAGGACCGCCGGTGGCTGCACGACGTGGTGCGGCGCCACCACGAGGAGACCGGCTCCACCGTCGCCGAGGCGCTCCTCGCCGACTGGGAGAACGCCGTCCGGCGCTTCTCCAAGATCATTCCCCATGACTACAAGGCAGTGCTCGCCGCCAAGGACGCCGCCGAGCAGGCCGGGCTCTCCGAGTCCGAGACCGTTGCGAAGATGATGGAGGCGGCACATGGCTGACCCGAAGGGATTCCTGACCACCGGGCGTCAGCTCTGCGACCGGCGCCCGGTCGGCGAACGCGTGCGGGACTGGAACGAGGTCTACGTCCCCGGCGGGCTGCTGCCGATCATCAGCAAGCAGGCGGGCCGCTGCATGGACTGCGGCATCCCGTTCTGCCACCAGGGCTGCCCGCTGGGCAACATCATCCCCGAGTGGAACGACCTGGTGTGGCGCGACGACTGGAAGGCCGCCGCCGAGCGCCTGCACGCCACCAACAACTTCCCGGAGTTCACCGGGCGGCTGTGCCCCGCGCCGTGCGAGAGCGCGTGCGTGCTCGGCATCAACCAGGACCCGGTGACCATCAAGAACGTCGAGGTCGCCATCATCGACCGGGCGTGGGAGAGCGGCGACGTCACCCCGCAGCCCCCGGAGCGCCTGTCCGGCAAGACCGTCGCCGTCATCGGCTCGGGCCCGGCGGGCCTGGCCGCCGCCCAGCAGCTCACCCGGGCCGGGCACACCGTCGCGGTGTACGAGCGGGCCGACCGGATCGGCGGGCTGCTGCGGTACGGGATCCCCGAGTTCAAGATGGAGAAGCGCCACCTGAACCGGCGCATCGAGCAGATGCGGGCGGAGGGCACCAAGTTCCGCACCGGCGTGGCGGTCGGCACCGACATCACCGCCGACGCGCTGCGCAGGCGGTACGACGCGGTGGTCATCGCGGCCGGCGCCACCCAGGCCCGCGACCTGCCGGTGCCCGGCCGCGAGCTCAAGGGCGTCCACCAGGCGATGGAGTACCTGCCGCTGGCCAACAAGGTCCAGGAGGGCGACTACGTCACCGCCCCGATCTCGGCCGAGGGCAAGCACGTGGTGGTCATCGGCGGCGGCGACACCGGCGCGGACTGCGTCGGCACCGCGCACCGGCAGGGCGCGGCGTCCGTCACCCAACTGGAGATCATGCCGCGGCCCACCGACGAGCGCCCGGCGCACCAGCCCTGGCCGACGTACCCGATGACGTACAAGGTCACCTCCGCGCACGAGGAGGGCGGCGAGCGCGTCTACTCGGTGTCCACCACCCACTTCGAGGGCGACGAGGACGGCAACGTCCAGAAGCTGCACTTGGTCGAGGTGGAGTTCAGGGACGGCAGGTTCGAGCCGGTGCCCGGCAGCGAGCGCGGCATCCCCGCCCAGCTCGTCACCCTCGCCATGGGCTTCACCGGGCCCGAGCGCGGCAACGGCCTGGTCGACCAGCTCGGCCTGGAGCTGGACGCGCGGGGCAACGTGGCCCGCGACGAGGACTTCGCCACCAACGTGGACGGGGTGTTCGTGGCGGGGGACGCGGGCCGCGGCCAGTCCCTGATCGTGTGGGCCATCGCCGAGGGCCGCGCCGCCGCCGCGGCGGTCGACCGGTACCTCACCGGCGAGACGGCCCTGCCGTCCCCGGTCCGCCCGACGGACCGCCCGCTGACCGTCTGAGCCCCGCCCACCACAGGGCACGCGTCCGCGGCGCCCGCCCCACCTCCGGTGCGGGCGGGCGCCGCGGTCGCGTCCGTGCCCCTCAGCGCCCCGCCCGGCCCGGATCCGTCCACTCCGGCGGGTCGGACGGGCCCCGCGGGCCGTTCGGGGCCGTGGCCTGCCAGGCGGCGAACAGCGGGACCGTGCCCGTGCCGTCCAGGACGACGATGCCGAAGGGGCGGTCGAACGACAGCGTCAGGTACCGGCGGCGCACCGGCGCGCTGCCCGCCGCCATCGGCACCATCGTCACCGCGGCGGCCTCCACCCCCTCCTCCGCCACCGTCAGCACCGCCTCCTGCACCACCTGGTCGATCCTCAGCGGCTCCGGGGACAGCAGCGAGAAGTCCGCCGCGCCGGACGCCGCCAGCTCCACCCCGAGCTCCGGAAGCTGCTGCGTCACCTCGATCAGCGACCGCAGCGAGAGCCGCGGCAGCCTCAGCAGCACCACGTCGGCCCGCGCCGGGCCGCCCGCCGCCCGCGGCGCCCACGCCGCGGGCAGCACCTCGGACGCCGTCGCGTCCGGCGCCCCCAGCGCGAACCGCACCCGGACCGGCTCGCCCGCGCCCTCGCGGCGGCAGCGCAGCTCCACCACCGCAGTGCGGCCCTGGTACCAGGCGTCGCCCGGCGGCAGCGACCTGGACATCGTCGGCACCCGGGACCGCGCCCCGGAGGCGTCGGTGAACGGCGCGGGCGCGGTCAGCCGCGCCGGGAACGGCTCCGCCCAGCGGCCCTTGAGCGCCAGCGCGTTCACCAGCAGCAGCAGCGTCCCGGGCGACGGCCGCACCGGCAGCCGTTCGATCAGCCCGCCCGTCGCGCGGGCCACCCAGGCGTCCACGCCGCCGGGGCCGGCCGGGTCCAGCGGCCCGAACCCCACCCGGGGCAGCGCCTCGCGGAACTCCCGGTACACCGGCACTCCGCTCCACACCCCGGTGGCCACCGCCAGCGCGTCCGTGGCGCCGAGCGCGTCCGCGGCCGCGGTCACGGCGCGGGCCGCCTCCGGCCCCGCGACCCCCACGGCGTCCCGCAGCTCCCGCGCGGTCCCGCCCCGCGCGCCCGCGGCCACGGCGGCGAGCGCCAGCCACAGCCCGGCGGGCGAGCACACCAGGTCCGCCCCCGGCGCGTCCCGCTCGGCCAGGGGCAGCCACCGCCCGGCCAGCGCGGTGATCGCGGGGGCGTGTCCGGCCAGGGCCGCGCCCCCCGGCGGGCCGGGCGGCGCGGAAGGCTGCGCGAACTCCATGCGCGGGAGCTTACGCACCCGGCGCCCGACGGCGGCAGCGATCCGCCGAAACGATCCCTCGACCCGTGCGGCGCCCCGGCACAGCGGGCGCGGTGTGGAGGGGGCACCTCATGAGGCAGCATGTGCCCATGGCTGTACTGACCCGCGCCGAGGCGGAGGCACGCGCCCGGATCCTCGATGTCCGCTCCTACTCGCTCGACCTCGACCTCACCGACTGCGCCGGCGGCGAGAGCTTCCGCTGCGTCACCACGGTGCGGTTCGCCTGCTCCGAGCCGGGAGCGGAGACCTTCGTGGAGCTCGCCCCCGCCGCGCTGCGCCGGGCGGTGCTCAACGGCCGGGAGCTCGACCCCGCCGCGCTGAAGGACGGCCGCCTGCCGCTGCCCGGCCTGGCCGCGGACAACGAACTGCTCCTCGACGCCGACATGGCCTGCTCCCGCACCGGAGAGGGCATGCACCGCTTCACCGACCCCGTCGACGGCGAGGTCTACCTGTACGGCCTGTGCGGCCTCGACGACGCCCGGCGCGTCTTCCCCGGCTTCCACCAGCCCGACCTGAAGGCCGCCTTCCACCTCACCGTCACCGCGCCGCCCGCCTGGACCGTGCTCGGCAACAGCACCGGGGAGCGCACCACGGCCGGCCGCTGGGAATTCACGCCCACCCCGCGCATCAGCCCGTACCTGTTCACCGTCGTCGCCGGCCCCTACCACTCCGTCACCGCGGAGCACGACGGCATCCCGCTCGGCCTGCACTGCCGCCGCTCCCTCGCCCCCCACCTGGAGGACGACTGCGCGGAGATCCTCGACATCACCCGGCGCTGCTTCGACCGCTACCACCGGATCTTCGCCGAGCGCTACCCGTTCGGCGCCTACCACCAGGCGTTCGTGCCCGAGTTCCCCTGGGGCGCAGTGGAGAACCCCGGCTGCGTCACCTTCCGCGAGGACTACCTGTTCCGCTCCGCCGTCACCGACGTCCAGCGCGAGCAGCGCGCCGTCGTCATCGCCCACGAGATGGCCCACATGTGGTTCGGCGACCTGGTCACCATGCGCTGGTGGGACGACCTGTGGCTGAACGAGTCCTTCGCCGAGTACATGGGGCACCGCGTCACCGCCGAGGCCACCCGCTTCACCGACGTGTGGACCAGCTTCGGGGTGCGGCGCAAGACCTGGGGCTACGACGCCGACCAGCGCTCCACCACCCACCCCGTCGCCCCCGAGCGGATCGACGACACCGCGCAGGCCATGGAGAACTTCGACGGCATCTCCTACGCCAAGGGCGCCGCGGCGCTGCGCCAACTGGTGGCCTGGCTCGGCGACGAGGCGTTCCTCGCTGGCCTCAACGAGTACGTCACCCGGCACCGCTTCGGCAACGCCACCCTCGACGACTTCCTGTCCGCCCTCACCGCCGCGGGCGGCCGCGACGCCCACGACTGGGCCGAGCGCTGGCTGCGCACCACCGGCGTGGACACCCTGCGCCCCGAGCCGGACGGCGGCCCCGTGCTGCGCCCGCACCGCGTCGCCGTCGGCCTGTACGAGCGCGCGGACTCCGGCGGCCTCCACCTGCGCGAGCGGCTGTCCCTCGACATCGAGCCCGGACCGCCGGCCGCCGTCGCCCTGCCCGCGGGCCGCACCCCCGACCTGGCGCTGCTCAACGACGGCGACCTCACCTACGCCAAGGTCCGCCTGGACGCCCGCTCCTGGCGCACCGTCGTCACCTCGCTCGGCGACGTCCCCGACCCGCTGTCCCGCTCCGTGCTGTGGAACGCCGCCCGCGACATGGTCCGCGACGGCGAGCTGCCCGCCGTCGCCTTCCTCGAACTCGTCGCCCGCCACCTGCCGGGCGAGCGGTCCGTCGCCGTCGTGGAGGGCGTGCTGGACTTCGCCCGCGAGCAGATCGCCGACCGCCACCTGCCGCCCGAGCGCCGCGCCGACGCCCTCACCGCGCTCGGCGGGGTCTGCCGCCAGATACTGCGCCGCACCGAGGACGGCTCCGACCCGGGCCTGCGGCTGACCGCCGTGCGCGGCACCATCGCCTGCGCCCAGGGCCCCCGCGCCGCCGCCGAGCTGGCCGACTGGCTCGACGCCGACGAGGTGCCCGGCGGCCCCGTCCTGGACCCCGCGCTGCGCTGGAAGGCCCTGCTGCGGCTGTGCGTGCTCGGCGAGGCGGACGACAAGCGCGTCACCGCCGAACTCGACCGCGACCCCAGCGCCACCGGCCACGAGGGCGCCGCCCGCTGCCGGGCCGCGCTGCCCGACCCCAAGGCCAAGCACGACGCGTGGCAGGCGCTGTTCCACTCCGACGACCTGTCGAACTACCTGATGGCCGCGGTCGGCGCGGGGTTCTGGCAGCCGGAGCAGGCCGAGCTGCTCGCACCCTGGGTGCCGCGGTTCTTCGCCGACGCCCCCGCCGCCGCCCGCCGCCGCGGGGCCGCCGCCGCCCGGGTGCTGGGGCAGCACGCCTTCCCGCTGCACGCCGTCACCCCCGAGGTGCTGCGCGCGGGCGAGGAGTGCCTGGCCGGCGACGTGCCGCCGGCGCTGCGCCGCAGGCTCGCCGACCAGTTGGACGACCTGCGCCGCGTCCTGCACGCCCGCCGGGCCGCGGGCTGACGCCGAGCCGGGGCCGGCGCGGTGCGCGACCCGCGCCGCGCCCGGCGCGCCCGGCGCGCCCGGGAGCCCAACCACCCACGGACACAAGCGAGTTAGGCTAACCTAACCTCGGTCCGGGTGCGGAACGTGCCCGAGCCGCTGCGGTGGGTGCCGCGCCGCGCCACCCGGCCCCTGCACAGACGACCGAAGGGCACGCCCATGCCGACCTCGTCCGTCGACCTCCGCGACCCGGGCGCCGACCTCCCCGCCCCACGCGACCTGCGCGCCAGGCTGCTGGAGCGGCAACGGCACCGCGAATCCGCGGCCAGGACGTACGCGACGACCCTCCCCGTCGCCCCGGTGCACGCCCGGGGCGCGGTCGTCACCGGCGCGGACGGACGCACCTACCTCGACTGCCTGGCCGGCGCCGGCACCCTCGCCCTCGGCCACAACCACCCCGCCGTCACCAGCGCCCTCCAGGCCGCCCTCGCCTCCGGCGCCCCCCTGCACACCCTCGACATGATCACCCCGCAGAAGGACGCGTTCACCGACGAGCTGCTGCGCCGACTCCCCGGTGACCTGCGCGACAACGCCAAGCTGCACTTCTGCGGCCCCGCCGGCACCGACGCCGTGGAAGCCGCCCTCAAGCTCGCCCGCCACGCCACCGGCCGCCGCGGCGTCGTCGCCTTCACCGGCGCCTACCACGGCATGACCCTCGGCGCCTGCGCCGTCTCCGGGCCCACCGCCATGAGCGGCACCTCGCCCGCCGACGCCGTCCCCGTCACCCGGCTGCCCTACCCCTACGGCTACCGCTGCCCGTTCGGCGTCGGCGCCGAACGGGCCGGGCAACTGTCCGCCCGCCTGCTGGAGAGCCTGCTCACCGACCCCAGCAGCGGCGTGCCCGCCCCCGCCGCCGTCATCCTGGAGGTCGTGCAGGGCGAGGGCGGCGTCGTCGAGGGCCCCGACAGTTGGCTGCGCGAGATCCGCCGCGTCACCGCCGCCCACGGCGTGCCGCTGGTCGTGGACGAGATCCAGACCGGCATCGGCCGCACCGGCCACTTCTGGGCCTGCGAACGCGCCGGAATCACCCCCGACATCCTCGTCACCTCCAAGGCCCTCGGCGGCGGACTGCCGCTGGCCCTCATCGCCTACCGGCCCGAACTCGACACCTGGCAGCCCGGCCAGCACACCGGCACCTTCCGCGGCAACACCCTCGCCATGATCGCCGGAGAGATCACCCTGCGCACCGTCGCCACCGAACGGCTCGACGCCCGCGCCGCCGACCTCGGCGAACGCCTCCGCCGCGAACTGCGCCGCCTCGCCGCCGACCACCCCTGCCTCGGCGAGGTCCGCGGCCGCGGCCTGATGATCGGCGCGGAGATCGTGGACCCCGCCGGCACCCCCGACGCCCTCGGCTCCCTGCCCGCAGACCCCGCCCGCGCCCGCGCCCTGCGCGCCGCCTGCCTCGACCGCGGCCTGATGCTCGAACTCGGCGGGCGCGACGACACCGTGCTGCGCCTGCTGCCCCCGCTCACCCTCACCGACGACCAGGCCGACTCCGTCGTCGAACGCCTCGCCGCCGCGCTGGAGCACCTCGCGTGAACGCCCCCTCCGGCATACCCGCCGACACCCTCGCCGGGGGGCCGGGCGGGCTCGCCGCGCTGCGCCGCCTCGCCTCCGCCGCCCTCGACGCGATCGCCGAGGGCGCGGCGGAGCGCGGCGGCCCCCTGCCCCCCGGCGGGCCCGACGCCGTCGCCCGGCGGGTCCGCGCCGCCGCCACCCCCGTCCTGCCCGACCACGGCGCCGGCGCCGAGGTGTCCCTGCGCGCCCTCGTCCACGCGCTCGCCCTCGGCGCCGCCGACCCCGCCGACCCCGCCTGCGCCGCCCACCTGCACTGCCCGCCGCTGGCCGTCGCCGCCGCGGCCGACCTCGCCGCCAGCGCCCTCAACCCCTCCCTCGACTCCTGGGACCAGGCCCCGGCCGCCACCGCGCTCGAAGCCGAGACCACCGCCGCCCTCGCCGCCCTGGTCCACCCCGGCGCACCCGCCGCCGACGCCCTGATCACCAGCGGCGGCACCGAGTCCAACCTGCTCGGCCTGCTCCTCGCCCGCGAACGCGCCCGCGCCCGCGGCGCCGCCACCGTCCGGGTGCTGCGCGGCGCCACCGCCCACCACAGCGTGCACCGCGCCGCCTGGACCCTCGGCCTGCCCGACCCCGTCACCGTGGACTGCCCCGGCGGACGCCTGTCGCCCGCCGCCCTGGACCGGGCCCTGACCGCCCTCCCCGCCGGCCCGCCCGCCCTCGTCGTCGCCACCGCCGGCACCACCGACGAAGGGCTCGTCGACCCGCTGCCGGAGATCGCCGCCGTCGCCGCCCGCCACGGCGCCGAACTCCACATCGACGCCGCCTACGGCGGCCCGCTGCTGTTCAGCCCCCGCCTCGCCCCCCTCCTCGACGGGCTGCGCGCCGCCGTCACCGTCGGCATGGACCTGCACAAACTCGGCTGGCAGCCGATCGCCGCGGGCAGCCTCGTCGCCGCCGACCGAGCCGTGCTCGCCCCCCTGGCCACCCGCGCCGACTACCTCAACGCCGACGACGACACCGACGCCGGCCTGCCCGACCTGCTCGGCCGCTCCCTGCGCACCTCCCGGCGCGCCGACACCCTCAAGATCGCCGTCACCCTGCGCGCCCTCGGCCGCGACGGCCTCGCCCGCCTGGTCGAGGCGTGCGTCGACCGCGCCCACGACCTCGCCGCCCGCGTGGACGCCCACCCCGCGCTGCGCCGCCGCCCCGGCGCGATCGGCATCAGCACCGTCCTGTTCCGGCCCACCGCCGCCGACGCCCTGCCGCCACCCGAGGGCGACACCCTCGTCGCCGGCATCAGGCGCCGGCTGCTCACCGAGGGGCGCACCGTCCTCGGCCGGGCCACCGCAGCCGACCACGACGGCCGCCCCCGGCTGTGGCTCAAGGCCACCCTGCTCCACCCGCACGCCGCAGGCAGCGACCTCGACCGGCTGCTCACCGACGTCGCCGAGGCCGTCGCACACGCAACCGCCGCCACCGGAGGCCCGTGATGACCCGCGCGTCCACCGCCCCGCTCGACCTGCTGGGCATAGGCATCGGCCCGTTCAACCTCTCCCTGGCCGCCCTCGCCGACGGCGTCCCCGGCCTGCGCGCCGCCTTCCTCGACCGGCGCCCCCGCTTCCACTGGCACCCCGGCCTGCTCATCGACGGCACCACCCTCCAAGTGCCGTTCCTCGCCGACCTGGTCACCCTCGTGGACCCCACCAGCCCCTGGACCTTCCTCAACCACCTCAGGCACCGCCGGCGGCTGTTCCCCTTCTACTTCGCCGAGCGCTTCCACATCGACCGCGCCGAGTACGACGCCTACTGCCGCTGGGTCAGCGAGAACCTCCCCGGCTGCCACTTCGGCCACCACGTGCGCGAGGTCCACTGGGACCCGGACGCCGCCGCCTTCCGGGCCCGCGTCACCCGGGACGACGGCACCGGCGGCGAAGGCGCCCCCATCGAACTCACCGCCCGCCACCTCGTCCTCGGCATCGGCACCGCCCCCCACGTTCCCGAACCCCTGCGCCCCCTCGCCGACGACCCCGCCGCCCCCGTGTGGCACTCCGCCGACTACCTCGCCCGGCGCGCCGAACTCCTCGCCGCCCCCCACGTCACCGTCGTCGGCGCCGGCCAGTCGGGCGCCGAGGTGCTGCTCGACCTGCTGCGCGCCCGCCGGCGCGGGCACGAGGCCCTGACCTGGCTCGCCCGCACCCCCGCCTTCGCCCCCATGGAGTACTCCAAGCTGGGCCTGGAGCACTTCACCCCCGACTACACCCGCTACTTCCACGCCCTGCCCCAGGACGAGCGCGACCGGCTGCTGCCCGCCCAGTGGCAGCTCTACAAGGCCGTCAGCGCCGACACCCTCGGCGACATCCACGACGAGCTGTACCGGCGCACCCTCGACGGCGGCTGGCCCGACGTCGTCCTCACCCCCGGCGTCACCGTCACCGGAGCCCGCCGCGACGGCGGCCGCCTCCACCTCACCGTCGAACACGGCGAGCAGCGCAGGCGCGCCACCCTCACCACCGACGCCGTCGTCCTCGCCACCGGCTACCGCGAACGCCCCCTCGACACCCTGCTCGCCCCCCTCGAACCCCACCTGCTGCGCGACGACGCGGGACGGCCCCGCATCGACCACGCCCACCGCATGCGGTTCGCGCCCCCCGTCACCGGATCGGTGTTCGTGCAGAACGCCGAACGGCACACCCACGGCGTCGGCGCCCCCGACCTCGGCCTCGCCGCCTGGCGCTCCGCCGTCATCCTCAACACCGCCACCGGCCGCACCGTCCACCCCCTGCCCGACCGCACCGCCTTCACCACCTTCGGCCTCCCGGATCCCGCGCCGGACCGCGACGGCACCGCGCACGACCCCGCGCACGAGGCGCCGACACGAGGCGCCGACATGAGGCGGCGGCGCATGAGGTAATGTGTGCGCCCCCGCAACACCACGTCACGGTCGAGGAGGTGAGCCCCATCAACGCCATGTCAGGCAGGGCGCTCCCGCCCCGGGAACCCGCCGCCCACCGCGCGTAGGCGGACGGAAGAGCGCCCTTCGGCACCCCGAAAGGCCCTCATGTCCGCACCATTGACCCCCGCCTCCCTCGTCCGCAGGCTCCGCGCCGCCGGCTGCGTCTTCGCCGAGGACGAGGCCCGGATCCTGCTCGCCGCCGCCCGCACCCCCGGCGAACTCGCCGCCCTGGCCGAGCGCCGTGCCTCCGGCACCCCCCTGGAACACCTCGTCGGCTGGGCCGGGTTCCACGGCCTGCGCGTCGCCGTCGACCCCGGCGTGTTCGTGCCCCGCCGCCGCAGCGAGTTCCTCGTCGACCACGCCGCCGCCCTCGCCCCGCCCGCCCCCGTCGTCGTCGACCTGTGCTGCGGCTCCGGCGCGCTCAGCGCCGCCCTGGCCGCCGTGGTGCGCCCCGCCGAACTCCACGCCGGCGACATCGACCCCGCCGCCGTGCGCTGCGCCCGCCGCAACCTCGCCCCCGCGGGCGGTCTCGTCCACCGGGGCGACCTGTTCCGGGCCCTCCCGCACGACCTGCGCGGACGCGTGGACGTCCTGCTCGCCAACGTCCCCTACGTGCCCACCGGCGACCTCCCGCTGCTGCCTTGCGAGGCCCGCGACCACGAGGCGAGGACGGCCCTCGACGGGGGCCCCGACGGCCTCGCGGTGCTGCGCCGCGTCGCCGCCGAGGCCGGCTCCTGGCTCGCCCCCGGCGGCACCCTGCTCACCGAGACCGGCGCCCACCAGGCCGACGCCGCCGCGGCCACCCTCGCCCGCCACGGCCTGCTCCCCGGTATCGCCCACCGGCCCGACCTGGACGCCACCGTCGTCACCGGCACCCGGCCCGCTCCCTGACCCCGCCCGGCCTCGCGCCCGGCCCGGTCCGCCCACGAGGCCGGACAAGGAATCCTGGTACAGCGCGGTCACAGTGGGTATGGGAACAGTACGGCAACGAACACGAAGCGTAGGGAAAGCGGAACGGCGGACCACCGGACCGAAACCCGCTTCGACTGCCGGCCCGCACCGTCCCACCACCCGCACCCCCGCACACCGGGGACGACCGCGCCCCCGCACCGCCACCCAGGAGACCGCGATGACCACACCGCCCACGCCCCCCTTCCCCGGCCCGCCCCCGCCGCTGCCCGAACCCCCCGGCCGACCGCGCGTCCCCCCGCTGCCCATGCCGCCCATACTCCCCACCCCCTTCGGCACCGCCGACGAGCCCCGCCTCACCGTCCGGGGCGAGGCCGTCGTCGAGGCCGAGCCCGAACTGGCCACCGTCCGCGTCACCGTCGGCGCCCGCGGCCGGGACCGCCGCGCCACCCTGGACGAGCTCGGCCGCCGCAACAACGCCGTCCTGGACCTGCTGCAACGCCATACCGAGGCCGTGGAACGGCTCGACACCAGCGCCTTCACCGTCACCCCCGAACTGGCCGACCGCCGCGGCGAGAAGGTGCGCGCCCACCGCGGCCGCGTCCTGATCCGCGTCACCCTCACCGACTTCGCCGCCCTCGGCGAACTCGCCACCCGCATCGCCGACCTCGACCTCACCCGCGTCGACGGCCCCTGGTGGTCCCTGCGGCACGACTCGCCCGTCCACCGCGAGGCCCGCCGGCGGGCCGTCCACGAGGCCGTGCAGCGCGCCCGCGAGTACGCCGAGGCGCTCGGCGCCGAACTGAGGGCCCTGCTCGAACTCGCCGACACGGACACCGCCCCGGCAGGCCGGGGCGGCGGTCCTGAACTCGCCGCCTTCGCCCACCGCTCAGCCGCCGGAGCCGAGGAAACCGTCCCGCTCCGGCTGGAACCGGAGATCCAGACCGTGTCCGCGCAGGTGACCGCGCAGTTCACCATCACCAGACCGGACCTGGGCCCGCGCCGCGCCTGAGCGTCGAGCCCAGGCGCGGTCGAGTTGTGGCAAAGCCTTCACCGCAAAGCCACTTCGGGGACCGCCGTCACCTGGGCCGTACCAACGAGTAGCACCTAGGCTCGAGTTATGCGCCGAGCGAAGATCGTTTGTACTCTGGGGCCCGCCACCGACTCCTACGACCAGATCCGTGCGCTGGTCGAGGCCGGTATGGACGTGGCCCGCTTCAACCTCAGCCACGGCTCCCACGCCGAGCACGAGGAACGCTACCGCCGGGTACGCAAGGCGTCCGAGGAGTCGGGCCGCAGCGTCGGCGTCCTCGTCGACCTTCAGGGCCCGAAGATCCGCCTGGGTCACTTCGCCGAAGGTCCTGTACTCCTTGAACGCGGCGACGAGTTCACCATCACCGTCGAGGACGTCGCGGGCGACCGCCACATGTGCGGCACCACCTACAAGGGACTCGCGGGCGACGTCACCAGGGGCGAGCGCATCCTGGTGGACGACGGCCGCGTCACCCTCGAGGTCACCGACATCGAAGGCCCCCGCGTGCACACCATGGTCATCGAGGGCGGCATGGTCTCCGACCACAAGGGGCTCAACCTCCCCGGCGTCGCCGTCAGCGTCCCCGCCCTGTCCGAGAAGGACATCGAGGACCTGCGCTGGGCCCTGCGCGTGCGCGCCGACCTCGTCGCCCTGTCCTTCGTCCGCTCGGCGCGCGACGCCGACGACGTCCACCGGATCATGCGCGAGGAGGGCTACACCGTCCCCGTCATCGCCAAGATCGAGAAGCCGCAGGCGGTGGAGAACCTCGAGGAGATCGTCGCCGCCTTCGACGGGATCATGGTCGCCCGCGGCGACCTCGGCGTCGAGATGCCGCTGGAGAAGGTGCCCCTGGTCCAGAAGCGCGCCGTCAAGCTGGCCCGGCGCAACGCCAAGCCGGTCATCGTCGCCACCCAGATGCTCGACTCCATGATCGGCTCCTCCCGGCCCACCCGCGCCGAGGCGTCCGACGTGGCCAACGCCGTCCTGGACGGCACCGACGCGGTGATGCTCTCCGGCGAGACCTCCGTCGGCAAGTACCCCGTCGAGACGGTCAAGACCATGGCCCGCATCGTCGCCGCCGCCGAGGAGGAGATCCTCGCCAAGGGCCTGCCGCCGCTGACCCAGAACAACAAGCCGCGCACCCAGGGCGGCGCGGTCGCCCGGGCCGCCGCGGAGATGGGCGACTACCTCGGCGCGAAGTACCTCATCGCGTTCACCAAGTCCGGCGACACCGCCCGCCGCCTGTCCCGCTACCGCTCGCCCATCCCCGTCCTCGCCTTCAGCCCCGAGGCCGCCACCCGCAACCAGCTCTCCCTGACCTGGGGCGTGGAGACCTTCCTCGGCCCGCTCGCCTCCAACACCGACGAGATGGTCGAGCAGGTGGACGCCGAGCTGCTGAAGATCGGCCGCTGCCGGGAGGGCGACCTGGTGATCATCACCGCCGGTTCACCGCCCGGGGCCCCCGGCTCCACCAACCTGGTGCGCGTCCACCACATCGCGGAAGAACACTGACGCGACCGCCGACGCCGCGCCGACGCCACAGGCCGCCGCCCCACCGCACAGGGTCGGCGGCCTTCCCGTGCCTACCCTTGACCCCGTGCTGCTGGAAGACCCCCGCCTGGACGCCGCCGGAGTGCGCGTCCACCTCGTCCACGACGACAACAAGGCCCGCAAGCTCAAGTACAACCTCGCCGGCGCGAGGGCCGCGGGCCACCACACCCTGCTCACCTTCGGCGGCGCCTGGTCCAACCACCTCCGCGCCACCGCCGTCGCGGGCGCCCGCGAGGGCTTCCGGACGATCGGCGTCGTCCGGGGCGAGGAGCACCTGCCCCTGAACGAGGTCCTGGCCGAGGCCGCGGCCCACGGCATGCACCTGACCTACCTGGACCGCGCCGCCTACCGCCGCAAGCACACCCCGGAGGTCATCGCCGCCCTCCACGCCGAGCACGGCGACTTCCACCTCCTCCCGGAAGGCGGCAGCAACGCGGCCGCGGCACGCGGCTGCGCCGAGCTCCCCGCCGCCCTCGACTTCCCCTACACCGTCCTGACCTGCGCCGTCGGCACCGGAGGCACCCTGGCCGGGGTGGCGGCCGGCCTGCCGCCCGGCGCGCGGGCCGTGGGCTTCGTCGTCCTCAAGGGCGCCGAGTACCTCGCCGAAGCCATCCGCGCCCTCCAACACGAGGCCTTCGGCACCGCGACCCCCAACTGGACCCTCGACCACACCCACCACCACGGCGGCTACGCGAAGCGCACGGCGGCCCTGGACGCTTTCGTCGAGGACTTCCACACCCGCCACGGCATCGCCCTGAACCCCGTCTACGAGGCCAAGATGATGACCGGCGTGTACGCCCGCGCGGCCTCGGGGGAGTTCCCGAAGGGAACGACCGTCGCGGCGCTGCTGGTGTGAGGCTCAGTACTTGGGCCCGACGTGCTCGTCCATCAGACGGACGGAGTCGCGGCGGGCGACGGAGACGTTGCGGGTGCCCTTGGCCCGGCGGACGGTCGTCCGCCACTCCACGCCCACCTTGTCGAGGGTGTCGCAGAACAGGCGCGTGATGTCCGGCGACTTGTTGGTGAAGAAGTAGCGCGGGTAGTCGTACCGCTTGGGCTCCTTGCCGACGACCCTTGTCGTCCAGTTGACGACCCTGGAGCCGTCGGAGTGCACCAGCCCTCTGATCAGTTGCCAGGGGTGTCCGTCCACGATTCCCTGCTGCCACGGTTCCAGCAGGATCGGGCGTGCGTGCTTCCTGCCGGGTCCGTGCTGAGGGAAGTAGCACGGCCAGTGCCTGCTGGACGACGACACGAAGGTGCAGCCGCCGTGCGCCACCCGGAACACCCTGTTCTCCGGACGCACCGCCCGCACCGCGCGGGCGCATTCCTCCATCAGGCCGGGCCACTCGTCGCAGCAGGCGATGCGCAGGACGAACGAGCCTCGCCGGCCCTCGCTGATGCAGCCGTCACCGAGATAGAGCCCGAGCAAGTACGCGTAATCGCCCGCGGCACCGGGTGGCGCGGCCGGGACGGCGCACCTGGGGCAGTCCGCGGAGGTGCGTCGCCGCAACGGTTCGGCACGAGTGGTCCAGGACCGGACGGCCGCACGGGAGACTCCGGTCATCCTGCTCACGGAGTTCAGGCTGTGGCCCTGCTCGACCAGCCGAAGGGCGTTGCGCCGGGTAGCGAGGTCGTACATGCGGCCGAGCCTGGTACGGCGAGGCCGACCGCGCGGGGGATCGGCCCGCGATTCACCTGTCTGGCTGAACGCGGTGAGTGTGGAGTGCCCTGGGTGGGATTCGAACCCACACTTGCGGTGGTTTGAGCACCGTTCCTCTGCCTTTGGGATACCAGGGCATAGTATGCGCTTGATGTCCGTTTTGGACGCCCCGCGCGTCGATCACGTCAGAAGTTTAGCGGCCCAGGGGGCGAATTCGCGATCGCCCTGCGCTCGGTACCCTCGTCACTGAGACCTGCCAGCCCGAGGAGACCCGTGAGCACCCCCCAGCCCGTCGAGGAGCCGTCGCACGTTCCGCCGAAGATCACGCGTGTCGTCATCGCCGAGGACGAGGCGCTCATCCGGCTCGACCTCAAGGAGATGCTCGAGGAGGAGGGCTACCTCGTCGTCGGCGAGGCCGGGGACGGCGAGTCCGCCGTCGGGCTCGCCGAGGAGCTCCGCCCCGACCTGGTGATCCTCGACGTGAAGATGCCCGTCCTGGACGGCATCTCCGCCGCCGAGCGCATCGCCAAGGCGCGGATCGCCCCCGTGTTGATGCTCACCGCCTTCTCCCAGCGCGAGCTGGTCGAGCGGGCCCGCGACGCCGGCGCGATGGCCTATCTGGTGAAGCCGTTCAGCAAGGGCGACCTGGTCCCGGCCATCGAGATGGCCGTCTCCCGGTACACCGAGCTCACCGCGCTGGAGTCGGAGGTCAAGGACCTCGCCCAGCGCCTGCACACCCGCAAGCTGGTGGACCGGGCGAAGAGCGTCCTCCAGACCAGGTACGGCCTGAGCGAGCCCGCCGCCTTCCGCTGGATACAGAAGACCTCGATGGACCGCAGGCTCACCATGCAGGCCGTCGCCGAGGCGGTCATCGCCGAGGGCGAGTCCGCCTCGAACAAGGGTGCCGCGACGGACTGAGCCGGACCGCGTCGAGCGTTCCGCGAGCGCTCCGGGCCGCCTGTCCCATATGGTGAGAACCGGCGCCCGAGCCCTGGAGGGCCCCGCCGTTCGGCGGCCTCCGCCCCTTCCGTCCCTCACGCCTCCTCACGTGCGGGGAGAGACGTGGATCACATTCGCCCGCCCCGGGAGCCCCGCTCCCGGGGCGTTCGCGTGGGCGTCCGGAAGGCGGTAAGGAGTGTTCTGTTTCCGGCGCATGACCCAGGTCACAGGCCGATCACATATCCCCCTTCGGACTATCTGTACTGCATAACGGCCTAATAGATTCCCGCCACACCGCACGTTCGTGCGGCGGTCGACGTCGCAGGACCGGCGTCAGACGACACGTTCCGGGCGGTACCAGGGGAGTCCCGTTGCTCAAGAAGACCATGATCAAGCTGGCCATTCCGGTCGTCATCGGCTCGATGGCACTCACCGCCTGCGGCAGCGACTCCGGAGGCGATGGCGGGTACAAGATCGCGTTCCAGGGTCCGCTCTCGGGTGACAACACCGCGCTCGGCGAGAACATGCAGAACGGCGTCAAGCTCGCCATTGACCAGGCCAACGCCAAGGGCGACCTCGACTTCGAGCTCGAGTACATGGCCGCCGACGACCAGGGCCTGCCGGACAAGGCCACCTCCGCCGCCCAGAGCGCGATCGACGACGGCAGCGTCGTCGCCGTCGTGGGCCCGGCCTTCTCCGGCCCGACCAACGCCGCGAGCCCGCTGTACGCGGAGTCCGGCCTGGTGACCGTGTCGCCGTCCGCGACGAACCCCACGCTCACCGACGAGGAGAACCAGTTCACCAGCTTCCTGCGCGGTGTCCCGAACGACAACATGCAGGGGGCCGCCATGGCCACCTACTACGCCAAGAAGCTGGGCCTTAAGAAGATCTACCTCCTCGACGACAAGTCCGACTACGGCAAGGGCCTGTCGACGGTCGCCGAGAAGGACCTGAAGGCCGCGGGCGTGCAGGTGGTCAAGAAGAGCGTCCCGGCGAAGACGCCGGACTACAGCGCCACCGCCAGGGACGTCGTGAACTCCAAGGCCGACGGTCTGATCTACGCGGGTTACTACCAGGACCTCGCCCCGCTCGCGAAGAAGCTGAAGGAAGCGGGCTACAAGGGCGCGGGCATCTCCGGCGACGGCTCGAACGACCGCAAGTTCGTGGAGCTGGCCGGCGACTCCTCCGAGGGCTGGTACCTGACCTGCCCGTGCACCGACGCCTCCGTCGAGGCGGGCACGAAGAAGTTCACGGAGGACTACCAGAAGGAGTTCAACCAGCCCCCGGGCACGTACTCCGCCGAGGCTTACGACATCACCAACATGATCATCGAGGAGATGAAGAAGCTCGGTGGCGACGTGGACCGCGAGGCGCTGCGCGACGCCCTGAAGAAGGCCTCCTACAAGGGCCTGACCAAGACCTTCTCGTTCGACGACAAGGGCGAGTTCAAGGGCACGGACGTGTTCCTGTACCAGGTCAAGAGCGGCAAGATCGAGTACCAGGGCAACGTCAACGAGCTGGTCGGCTGAGCCGGGCCGAGAACGGCTGACGCCGCGGGGGCCGGGAGTGAAGGACGCCGTCCCATCTCCCGGTCCCTTCGCGCAGGCGCCGCGAGCCGCCGCACCACCATCCACGCCCCGCAAACCGACCCCGGGCCGGGCCGGCACCCGCCACAGCGTCGTCGCTCATCGATGCCCGCGCCCCAGCTCCCACAAGGAAGTCACGTCCCCATGTCCCTAAGCGAATTCTGGGACTACCTCGTCCTAGGGGTGATGCTCGGCTCGCTGTACGCCGTCATCGCCATCGGGTACACCCTGGTCTACGGTGTGCTCCAGCTCATCAACTTCGCGCACAGCGAGGTGTTCATGATGGGTGGATACGGCAGTCTCATCGCGTTGACGGTCGTCGACGTCGGCAACCCCTCCGGCGCCATGTCCGTCGTCCTCGTCCTGCTGGCCCTGGTGGCCGGCGCCGTCTTCGGCGGCGCGACCGCCTACGGCCTGGAGAAGGTCGCCTACCGGCCGCTGCGCAGGCGCGGCGCGCCACGGCTGATCTTCCTGATCACCGCGATCGGCGCCTCCTTCTTCCTGTACAACCTGGCCGGCAAGCTGTTCGGGCGCGACCCGCTGCCGTTGCCGGAGATGTACGAGAACAAGAAGGTCTTCAGCTTCTTCGGCGCGGACATCAACATCACCCAGTTGCTCCAGTTCTCCGCCGCGGTGCTCATGATGATCGGCCTCGACCTGGTGGTGAACCGGACCAAGTTGGGCAAGGCGATCCGCGCGGTGGCGCAGGACGCCGAGGTCGCGGGCCTGATGGGCATCGACATCGACAAGGTGATCTCCCGTACCTTCGTCATCGGCGGCATGCTCGGCGGTGTGGCGGGCTTCCTGTTCGCCAACCTCAACCAGGTGAAGTTCGACATGGGCTTCCTGCCGGGCGTCACGGCGTTCGCCGCGGCGGTCGTCGGCGGTATCGGCAATGTGCGCGGCGCGATGCTCGGGGGTCTGCTGCTGGGCATCACCGAGACGCTCACCGTGCCGACGCTCGGTGAGGAGTGGCGGTACGTGACGGCGTTCGTCGTGCTGATCCTGGTGCTGATGTTCCGGCCGACGGGCATCCTCGGCGAGCGTCTGGGGAGGGCGGCATGAGCGCGGACACGACGGCGGCGAACCGGACCGCCCAGGCCATGGCGAAGCTGCGGCAGCAGCCGTGGTACAGGCAGCCGCGGATGACGCGCCTGTGGTCGATGATCGCGCTCGGTGTGCTGCTCGCGCTGATGACCGGCGAGCAGGGCAACACCCGCGACATCTTCTACTCGATCGAGACCAGTCTGACCGGCGCCAACCTGTGGATCTGCCTGGCGATCACGGTGGGCCTGTGGGCGGTGCGCGAGTTCGCGGCCGACCCGGTGAGGAAGGTCGCCACCCAGGTGTCGTCCGGGGTGGGCGGTCCGCTGGACCAGTTCCGCACCCGGGTGCAGAAGGACGCGAAGCTGCGCTGGGCGCTGATCGGCCTGGTGCTGGCGCTGGCGATCCTGGTGCCGTCCGGGCTGGAGCGGTACTGGCAGACGGTGCTGGTGGACCAGATCGCGGTGTACGCGCTGCTGGCGATCGGCCTGAACGTGGTGATCGGCTGGGCCGGCCTGCTGGACCTGGGCTTCTTCGCGTTCTTCGCGGTGGGCGCCTACAGCACCGCGTACTGGACGGGCCGGCTGCCGGTGGAGCCGCCGGTGGAGCTGAACAACTTCTGGGTGATCCCGATCGCGGTGTGCACCTGCCTGGTGGCGGGCCTGCTGCTGGGCGCGCCCACGCTGCGGCTGCGCGGCGACTACCTGGCGATCGTCACGCTGGGCTTCCACGAGATCGTGTACCTGCTCGCGAAGAACGCGGACGACATCACCGGCGGCCCCTCGGGCGCGCGGCTGATCCCGGACTTCTCGATCGACCTGGGCCCGCTGAGCTACAAGTGGACCCTGGACCCGATCCCGTACTGGTACCTGATGCTCGGGTTCATCGTGCTGCTGGTGTTCCTCTTCTCCCGGCTGGAGCACTCGCGGGTGGGCCGGGCGTGGACGGCGATCCGCGAGGACGAGATCGCGGCGGCGGCCAACGGCGTGAACACCGTGAAGTACAAGCTGATGGCGTTCGCGATCGGCGCGTCCACCTCGGGCATCGCCGGTGTGGTGTACACGAGCAAGATCGGGTACATCAACCCCGAGGTGTTCCTGCTGCTGTACTCGATCCTGGTGCTCAGCTACGTGATCTTCGGTGGCATGGGCTCCCTGCCGGGCGTGCTGCTCGGTGCGGCGTTCCTGGTGTGGCTGCCGGAGGCGCTGCGCGACTACGTCGAGCCGCAGGACCGCTACATGTACCTGGGCGCGCTGCTCGTGGTGATGATGATCTACCGGCCGCAGGGTGTCTGGCCGTCCCGCCGCCGTCAGCGTGAGCTGAAGATGGCGGAGGAGGGCCTCGGGGACGCCGACGCGATGTCCGAGCCGGCGGGAGGCAAGTTCTGATGACCACCGACGTGACCAAGGACGCGACGGCCCCCGTGGCCGGTGCGGCGGACACGGTGCTGGAGACCTCGGGGGTGACCCTGCGGTTCGGCGGCCTCACCAGCCTGGACAACGTGGACCTCCGGATGCGCCGGGGCGAGATCCTGGCGGTGATCGGGCCGAACGGCGCGGGCAAGACGTCGCTGTTCAACTCGCTGACGGGGGCGTACACCCCGCAGGAGGGCCGGATCGTCTTCCGCCCCAAGGAGGGCGGGGAGCACCAGTTGCTCGGCCGCAAGCCGCACGTGGTCAACCGCCTGGGGCTGGCCCGCACCTTCCAGAACATCCGGCTGTTCTCGGCGCTGACGGCGCTGGAGAACGTGAAGATCGCGGCGGAGACCCGGCTGAAGGCCGGCCCGATCTCGATCATGTGCGGGCTGCCGCACGCGCGCCGGGCGGAGCGGGAGAGCGACGAGCGGGCGCACCGGCTGCTGCGGTTCGTGGGCCTGGAGGACAAGCTCAACGAGCTCGCGGGCTCGCTGTCCTACGGTGACCAGCGCAGCCTGGAGATCGCGCGGGCGCTGGCCACCGAGCCGCAGGTGCTGCTGCTCGACGAGCCGGCGGCGGGCACCAACCCGACGGAGAAGCTGGATCTGGAGCGGCTGATCCGGCGGATCAACACCGAGCTGGGGGTGAGCGTGCTGCTGATCGAGCACGACATGCGCCTGGTGATGTCGGTGGCGGACCGGGTGCTGGTGCTCAGCTTCGGCAAGAAGATCGCCGAGGGCACTCCGTCCGAGGTGCAGCGGCACCCGGCGGTGATCGAGGCGTACCTGGGCTCCGCGGGCGAGGAGAACGCCGCCGCCGTGGCGGACGTCATCGCCGAGCAGGAGGAGCACTCCGAGGAGGGCGCCGCCGAGGGCGGGCCGGCCGGCGGGCAGCAGCCCGCCGGGCAGCCGGCCGGGAAGAGGCCGGCTGTCGAGGAGACGGCTGTCGAGAAGTCGGCGGAGGACGGCGAATGAGCGAGACGGTGGCGCTGGACAAGGAGCGGGGCGGTGCCGAGGGCTCGCCCCCGGCGATGCTGGAGCTGCACGGCCTGCGTGTGTTCTACGGCGCGATCGAGGCGCTGAAGGGCATCGACCTGACGGTCGGCGAGGGCGAGATCGTGGCCCTGCTCGGCGCCAACGGCGCGGGCAAGACCACGACGCTGCGCACCATCTCGGGCATGATCCACCCCCGTGAGGGCCGGGTCACGCTGCGCGGCGAGCGGATCGACGGCATCAAGTCCCACCACCTGGTGGAGTTCGGCATCGGGCACGTGCCCGAGGGGCGCCGGGTGTTCGGCACCATGACGGTGCTGGAGAACCTGGAGATGGGCGCGTACCGCTTCAAGTCGGTGGACTCCGCCGACCTGGACCGGGTGTTCACGCTCTTCCCGCGCCTGGCGGAGCGGCGGACGCAGTTGGGCGGCACGCTCTCCGGCGGTGAGCAGCAGATGCTGGCGATCGGCAGGGCGCTGATGGGCCGGCCGGAGCTGCTGCTGCTGGACGAGCCGTCGATGGGTCTGGCGCCGCTGATCGTGCAGCAGATCTTCGAGATCATCAAGGAGATCAACGAGCAGGGCACGACGGTGCTGCTGGTGGAGCAGAACGCGGCGCAGGCGCTGACGCTGGCGAACCGGGGCTATGTGCTGGAGACCGGTGAGGTGGCGATGGCGGGCGAGGCCGACGGGCTGCTCGCCGACCCGCGGGTGCGCGCCGCCTATCTGGGCGAGGGCGCGGCGTAGGGCCGCGTCCCGGATCCGTGTCCCGGTGGGGGCCGCCGCGGGGCGGCCCCCACCGGCGCGTCCGCCGTCCCGGCGGCGGGCGACGCGGCGGGCGCGGGAGGCTCAGCCGTTCCCGTTCCCGTTCCCGTCCCCGGTCCCGTTCTGGCTGCGCCGGGCGGCCGGACTGTCCCGCAGGACGCAGGTGAGCCGGGCCGTGCACACGCGGCGGTCCTGCTCGTCGGTGATGGCTATCTCGTAGGTGGCGGTGGTCCTGCCGCGGTGCAGCGGGGTGGCGGTGCCGGTGACGGTGCCGGAGGCCATGCCGCGGTGGTGGGTGGCGTTGAGGTCCACGCCGACGGCGACGCGCCCCGGGCCGCCGTGGAGCATGGCGCCGATGGAGCCGAGGGTCTCGGCGAGCACCGCGGAGGCGCCGCCGTGCAGCAGGCCGTACGGCTGGGTGTTGCCCTCGACGGGCATGGTGCCGACGACCTCCTCGGCGCTGGCCTTGAGGATCTGGATGCCCATGCGCTCGCCGAGGTGCCCGCCGGAGAACAGCACGGGCAGTTCCATGCCGAGTCCGGAGAACCGCTCCTGGACGTCGTCGGGGAAGAACGGGGTTCCGGGGGTGTCCGCCATGGGGCTCCTACTCCGCTGACCTGGGCCTTCTATGATCAGTCCTTTCATATCAGGTGGCGCCTCGAGCGTCCCTTCCGCGCCCCGGCGGCGGGGACGGTGCGCCGGGTGTCAGGTCCGCGCGGGCTCCAGCCGCACCACGAGGGACTTGGAGGTGGGCGTGTTGCTGGCGTCGGCGGTGGAGTCCAGCGGCACCAGCACGTTGGTCTCGGGGTAGTAGGCGGCGGCGCAGCCCGGGGCGGTGGGGTAGTGGACGACGCGGAACCCGGGGGCGCGCCGCTCGGTGCCGTCCCTCCACTCGCCGACCAGGTCGACGTAGCAGCCGTCGGGCAGGTCGAGGGCGTGGGCGTCGGCGGGGTTGACCAGCACCACGCGGCGGCCGCCCCTGATGCCGCGGTAGCGGTCGTCGAGCCCGTAGACGGTGGTGTTGTACTGGTCGTGCGAGCGCAGGGTCTGGAGCAGCAGCCGGCCGGCGGGCACGGCGGGGTACTCCACGGGCGCGGCGGTGAAGTTGGCCCTGCCGGTGGCGGTGGGGAACGTCCTGGAGTCGCGGGGGGCGTGCGGGAGGGTGAAGCCGCCGGGGGCGCGCACGCGGGTGTTGAAGTCGTCGAAGCCGGGGACGACGCGGGCGATGCTGTCGCGGATGCGGTCGTAGGAGGCGGCGAAGTCCTCCCAGGGGACGGTGTCGTCCGGGCCGAGGACGCGCCGGGCCAGGCGGCAGACGATGGCCGGCTCGGACAGCAGCAGGTCGGAGGCCGGGGGGAGGGTGCCGCGGGAGGCGTGCACCTTGCCCATGGAGTCCTCGACGGTGACGAACTGCTCGCCGCTCCTCTGGAAGTCCCGCTCGGTGCGGCCGAGGGTGGGCAGGATCAGGGCGCGGGCGCCGGTGACCACGTGGGAGCGGTTGAGCTTGGTGGACACGTGCACGGTGAGGCGGCAGCGGCGCATGGCGTCCTCGGTGACGGCGGTGTCCGGGGAGGCGGCGACGAAGTTGCCGCCCATGGCGAGGAACACCTTCACGCCGCCGTCCCGCATGGCCCGGATGGCGCGCACCACGTCGTGGCCGTGGTGCCGCGGCGGGGCGAAGCCGAACTCCGCGCCGAGGGCGTCCAGGAAGGCGGGCGCGGGCCGCTCGAAGATGCCCATGGTGCGGTCGCCCTGGACGTTGCTGTGGCCGCGCACCGGGCACACCCCGGCGCCGGGGCGGCCGACGTTGCCGCGCAGCAGCAGGAAGTTGACCACCTCCCGGATGGTCGGCACGGAGTGCTTGTGCTGGGTGAGGCCCATCGCCCAGCAGACGATGATCCGCTTCGACTCCAGCACCATGGCGTGGGCCCGCTCGATCTCGGCGCGGGCCAGTCCGGTGGCGGCGCGCACCTGCTCCCAGTCCAGGTCGCGGGCGGCTTCGGCGAACTCGTCGAAGCCGTGGGTGTGCTCCTCGACGAACGCGGTGTCCACCGCTCCCGGGGTGGTCAGCAGCAGGTGGTTGAGGGCGCGGAAGAGGGCCTGGTCACCGCCGACGCGGATCTGGAGGAACAGGTCGGTCAGCGGGGCGCCGCCGCCGACCAGGCCGCGCACCGTCTGCGGGTTGCGGAACCGCTCCAGGCCGGCCTCGGGCAGCGGGTTGACGGTGACGATCCTGGCCCCGCCCGCCTTGGCCCGTTCCAGGGCGGTGAGCATGCGCGGGTGGTTGGTGCCGGGGTTCTGCCCGGCGACGACGATCAGGTCGGCGCGGTACAGGTCCTCCAGGCTGACGCTGCCCTTGCCGACGCCGAGGGTCTCGGTCAGCGCGGTGCCGGAGGACTCGTGGCACATGTTGGAGCAGTCGGGCAGGTTGTTGGTGCCCAGCTTGCGGGCGAACAGTTGGTAGAGGAACGCGGCCTCGTTGCCGGTGCGGCCGGAGGTGTAGAAGACGGCCTCGTCGGGGGAGCCGAGGGCGGCCAGCTCCTCGGCGACGATGTCGAAGGCGCGCTCCCAGGACACGGGCGTGTAGTGCTCGGCGCCCTCCTCCAGGTACACGGGCTCGGTGAGCCGGCCCTGCTGGCCCAGCCAGTAGCCGGACCTGCGGGCGAGGTCGGCCACGGAGTGCCGGGCGAAGAAGTCGGCGGTCACCCGGCGGCGGGTGGCCTCCTCGGCGACGGCCTTCACCCCGTTCTCGCAGAACTCGGCGCGGTGCCGGTCGTCGTCCTCCGGCCAGGCGCAGCCGGGGCAGTCGAAGCCGTTCTTCTGGTTGACGCTGAGCAGGGTCAGCAGGGTCCGCTTCGCCCCCATCTGGGCGTGGGCGACGCGCAGGCTGTGGCCGACGGCGGGCAGGCCCGCCGCGGCGTGCCGGGGCGGGCCGACCTCGGGGGCGTCCTGCACGGGGTCGTGGGCCGGGGGTCCGCTCGCCATCTCGTTCCTGCCGCCCTTCCGTCTCGCCTGCCGGGGTCCGCCCGCCGCGCGGTCCCGCCGCCCGGCGGTGCTCCGCGCCGCGGTGCCTTCGCGCCTGGCACGAGGGTACGCCGGGCGGCGCCGCGGGGGCGGTGTCGGTGGCTGCCCCTAGGATTCCAGGCGTGGCAGCGAAACAGTCGAACCGGCCCCGCCTGCTCCTGCTGGACGGGCACTCCCTCGCGTACCGGGCGTTCTACGCGCTCCCGGCGGAGAACTTCACCACCTCCACCGGGCAGCCGACGAACGCCATCTACGGCTTCACCTCGATGCTGGCCAACACGCTGCGTGACGAGCAGCCCACGCATCTGGCCGTGGCGTTCGACATGTCGCGCAAGACGTTCCGCACCGAGGAGTACCCCGACTACAAGGCGAACCGGGCGCAGACGCCGGACGAGTTCAAGGGGCAGGTGGAGCTGATCGGCGAGCTGCTCGACGCGATGCGGGTGCGCCGTTTCGCGGTCGAGGGCTTCGAGGCGGACGACGTCATCGCCACCCTCGCCACCAAGGCCGCGGCCGACGGGTTCGAGGTGCTGATCGTCACCGGGGACCGGGACTCCCTCCAGTTGGTCACCGAGGACGTCACCGTGCTGTACCCCACCAAGGGCGTGTCGGAGCTCACCCGCTTCACCCCGCAGAAGGTGGAGGAGAAGTACGGCCTCACCCCCGCCCAGTACCCGGACTTCGCCGCCCTGCGCGGCGACCCGTCCGACAACCTGCCGGGCATCCCGGGCGTGGGGGAGAAGACCGCCACCAAGTGGATCAAGCAGTTCGGCTCGTTCACCGAGCTGGTGGACCGGGCCGGCGAGATCAAGGGCAAGGTCGGGCAGAGCCTGCGCGACCACCTGGACGCGGTCAAGCTCAACCGCCGCCTCACCGAGCTGGTGCGGGACGTGGAGCTGCCCTGCGGCCCCGCCGAGCTGGTGCGCGAGCCGTACGACAGGTCCGCGCTGCACGTGGTGCTGGACGCGCTGGAGTTCCGGCACGCCAACTTCCGGGAGCGGATCCTCGCCGCCGACCCCGGCGCCGCCGAGGAGGAGCAGGCGGCGCCGTCCGGCGCGGGCGTGGCCGTGGACGGGCAGGTGCTGGCCGCGGGCGAGCTGGCGCCCTGGCTGGAGCGGCACGCGGGGGAGCCGCTGGGCGTGGCCACGCTGCACACCTGGGCGCTGGGCTCGGGCAGCGTCGCCGAGGTGGCGCTGGCCGCCGCGTCCGGGCCCGCCGCCTGGTTCGACCCCGCCGGCCTGGACGAGGCGGACGAGCGGGCGTGGGCCGCGTGGCTGGCCGACCCGGGTCGCCCCAAGGTGCTGCACATCGCCAAGGACGTGATGCGGGTCTTCGCCGAGCACGGCTGGCGCGTCGAGGGCGTCACCATGGACACCGCGCTCGCCGCGTACCTGATCAAGCCGGGCCGCCGCTCCTTCGCGCTGGACGAGCTGTCGGTGGAGTACCTGGGCCGCGAGCTGCGGGCCGCGTCGGCGCCCGGCCAGGTGGACCTGTTCGCCGACGAGGAGGCCGAGACCGAGGCGCTGATGGTGCAGGCCCGCACCGTGCTCGACCTCGCCGAGGTGTTCACCGGCCGGCTGGAGCAGGACGGCGCCGACCGACTGCTGCACGACGTCGAGCTGCCCATGAGCGCGCTGCTGGCCCGCATGGAGCGCCACGGCATCGCCGCCGACCGGGCGTGGCTGGAGGCGCTGGAGGCCCAGTTCGGCACCGCCGTGCAGCAGGCGGTCGCCGCCGCGCACGACGTGGTGGGGCACGAGTTCAACCTGGGCTCGCCCAAGCAGCTCCAGGAGATCCTCTTCGGCGAGCTCGGCCTGCCCAGGACCAAGCGGATCAAGACCGGGTACACCACCGACGCCGACTCGCTGACCTGGCTGGCCACCCAGACGGACAACGAGCTGCCGGTGATCCTGCTGCGCCACCGCGACCAGACCAAGCTGCGCGCCACCGTGCAGGGGCTGATCAAGTCGGTGGCGCCGGCCGGCCGCATCCACACCACGTTCAACCAGATGGTGGCCGCCACCGGGCGCCTGTCCTCGGCCGACCCGAACCTCCAGAACATCCCGGTGCGCACCGAGGAGGGCCGCAGCATCCGCCGCGCCTTCGTCGTCGGCGAGGGCTACGAGTCGCTGCTCACGGCCGACTACGCCCAGATCGAGCTGCGCATCATGGCCCACCTGTCGGAGGACGACGCGCTGATCGCCGCGTTCGCCTCCGGCGAGGACCTGCACACCACCGTGGGCTCCCAGGTGTTCGGGGTGGAGCCGGACCGGGTCACCGCGGACATGCGGCGCAAGGTGAAGGCGATGAGCTACGGGCTGGCGTACGGCCTGTCGGCGTTCGGCCTGTCCCAGCAGTTGGCCGTCTCCCCGGAGGAGGCGCGCGGTCTGATGGACACCTACTTCCAGCGCTTCGGCGGCATCCGGGACTTCCTGCACCGCGTGGTGGAGGAGGCCCGCGCCACCGGCTACACCGAGACGCTGCTGGGCCGCCGCCGCTACCTGCCGGACCTCACCAGCGACAACCGGCAGCGCCGCGAGATGGCCGAGCGGATGGCGCTGAACGCCCCCATCCAGGGCTCCGCCGCCGACATCGTCAAGATCGCGATGCTGAAGGTGGACCGCGCCCTGGCCGGCGCGGGCCTGAACTCCCGGCTGCTGCTCCAGGTGCACGACGAGATCGTGCTGGAGCTGGCGCCCGGCGAGCGCGAGGCCGTGGAGAAGCTGGTCCGCCACGAGATGTCCACCGCCTACCCCCTGCGCGCCCCGCTGGACGTGTCGGTGGGCGTGGGCCGGGACTGGGAGACGGCGGCGCACTGAGACCCGCGGCCCGGCGCGCCGCCCCGCCGCGGGGGCGGCGTGCCGGGCGGCGCGGCGGGCCCGGCCCGGGGAGGGCGCCGGCCACCGCACC
>NZ_BAAGTD010000030.1:0-103765 GCF_054782095.1 Streptomyces capparidis
CGCGGCGGCGCGCGGGAGCGGCGGGCCCCGGCGGGGCGCGGGCGGGCGGCGGGGCGGGCGCGCGGGCGGGCGGGGCGGCGGAAAACCCGTGGAGGTGGGGCGGCGGGGGTTGCTACAGTGCCCGTCGTGTTCAGTCCCGAGGCCGACAGACGCTAGCCACCGGTAGTCCGGTGGCTCCTTCCGCCTTCGGGCCCGCGGCCCCGGCCCCTCGACCGCCGGGCCGCGCCCCCGCGCGCTCCCCCGCCACCGGACCACCGCACCGCGGACTGCTTTTCCCCCTCATCCCCTGAAGGGCCCCCGCCGGGCCTCGGCCGCGCCGTGCCGCCGTGCCCGCTCCCGCGCGGGGGTGCTTCCACGTGGTCGCGGAGTCTCCTGTGCCTGTCGTCCTGTACCTCCTCGCCCTGGCGGTGTTCGCCCAGGGCACCTCCGAGTTCATGCTGTCCGGGCTGCTGCCGGACATCGCCGCGGACCTGCATGTGTCCATTCCGGCCGCGGGCGCCCTGACCTCGGCGTTCGCCGTCGGCATGGTCGTCGGCGCGCCGTCGCTCGCGGTCGTCGCCCGGCGCTGGTCGCAGCGCCGGGCGCTGCTGGTCCTGCTGACCGCCTTCCTGCTGGCCCACGTGGTCGGCGCGCTCACCCCCTCGTACGGGGTGCTGCTGGCCACCCGGGTCGTCGCGGCCCTGGCGAACGCCGGGTTCCTCGCGGTGGCCCTGGTGACGGCCACCGGCCTGGTCCCGCCGGACGCCAAGGGCCGCGCCACCTCCGTGCTGCTCGGCGGCACCACCCTGGCCTGCGTGGTGGGCGTCCCCGGCGGGGCGCTGCTCGGGCAGGTGTGGGGGTGGCGGGCGGCGTTCTGGGCGGTGGCCGCGCTGACCGTGCCCGCCCTGGTGGCCGTCGCGCGGTCGGTGCCGCCCGGCGCGCCTCCCGCCCGGGACGCCGCCGGCGCCCGCCGGGAGCTGCGCACGCTGCGCGAGCCGCGGCTGGCGGTGACCCTGCTCCTGGGCGCCCTGGTGAACGGGGCGACGTTCTGCGCGTTCACCTACCTGGCGCCCGTGGTCACCGACGTCGGCGGGCTCGGGTCCGGGTGGGTGCCCGCCGTGCTCGCGCTGTTCGGCCTCGGGTCGTTCGCCGGGGTGGCCCTCAGCGGCCGGGTGGCCGACACCCGGCCCGGCCCGCTGCTCGCGGGCGGCGGGGTGCTGCTGCTCGCCGGCTGGGCCGTCTTCGCCTGGACGGCGGGGAACCCGGTGGCGGTGGTCGCGCTGACCGCCCTCCAGGGCACCGTGGCATTCGCGGTCGGCTCCACCCTGATCGCGCGGGCGCTGTACGCGGCGGCCGGGGCGCCCACGCTGGGCGGCGGGTTCGCCACGGCCGCGTTCAACGTGGGCGCCGCGCTCGGGCCCTGGCTGGGCGGCGCGGCCATCGGCGCGGGGCTCGGCCCCCGCTCGCCGCTGTGGGTGGCCGCCGCGCTGACCGCGGCGGCGCTCGCCGTCGCCGCCGCGGCGGCGGCCCGCTCCCGCCGGGGCGGCTCCCCGGCCCCGGTCCCGGCCCCACGGTGATCGTCGCCACTTCTTTCGGGATTCGAGAGCACGCCGGTCACGGCGGGGTAACGTTCGAACCCCTTCTCCCGCGGCCGTCCGCTTGTCTGCAAGGAGCAGCACAATGGAGAACACACTGGCCCAGATCGGTGTCACCGGGCTGGCGGTGATGGGCGGCAACCTCGCCCGCAACTTCGCCCGCCACGGCCACACCGTCGCCCTGCACAACCGCACCCCGGCGAGGACCCGGGCGCTGGTCGAGCGGTTCGGGCACGAGGGCGCCTTCCTCCCGGCCGAGGACCCGAAGGACTTCGTCGCCTCCCTGGAGCGCCCCCGCCGGCTGGTGGTCATGGTGAAGGCGGGCGGTCCCACCGACGCGGTCATCGACGAGTTCGCCCCGCTGCTGGAACCCGGCGACATGATCATCGACGGGGGCAACGCCCACTTCGAGGACACCCGCCGCCGCGAGGAGCGGCTGCGGTCGAGGGACATCCACTTCGTCGGCGCCGGGATCTCCGGCGGCGAGGAGGGCGCCCTCAACGGGCCGAGCATCATGCCCGGAGGCTCCGCCGAGTCCTACCGCTCCCTCGGCCCGCTGCTGGAGGACATCTCCGCCAAGGCCGACGACGGCAGCCCCTGCTGCGCCCACATCGGGCCGGACGGCGCCGGGCACTTCGTGAAGATGGTGCACAACGGCATCGAGTACGCCGACATGCAGCTCATCGCCGAGGCGTACCACCTGCTGCGGGACGTCGCGGGCTACGAGCCCGCCCGCATCGCCGAGGTGTTCCGCACCTGGAACACCGGCCGCCTGAACTCCTATCTGATCGAGATCACTGCGGAGGTGCTCGGGCACACCGACGCCGCCACCGGCAAGCCGTTCGTCGACGTGGTGCAGGACCGCGCCGAGCAGAAGGGCACCGGCCGCTGGACCGTGCAGACCGCCCTCGACCTGGGCGTGCCGGTCTCCGGGATCGCCGAGGCGGTGTTCGCCCGCTCCCTGTCCGGGCACGTGCCGCTGCGCGAGTCGGCGGCGGCGCTGCCCGGGCCCGGCCGCACCCGGCTCGACCCGCGGGACGCCGCGCGGTTCGCCGACCAGGTGGAGCAGGCGCTGTACGCGTCGAAGGTGGTGTCGTACACGCAGGGCTTCCACCAGATGCAGGCCGCGGGCGAGGCGTACGGCTGGGACCTGGACCTGGGCACGGTCGCGGCGATCTGGCGCGGCGGCTGCATCATCAGGGCGGGCTTCCTCGACCGGATCCGCGCCGCCTACGCGGCCCACCCGCAGGCGCCGGGGCTGCTGGCCGACGCGGAGTTCGCCCAGGAGGTGGGCGCGGCGCAGGGCGCGTGGCGGACGGTGGTCGCGGCGGCGGCGCGGGACGGCGTGCCCGCCCCGGGCTTCTCCGCGGCGCTCGCCTACTACGACGCGCTGCGGGCGGAGCGGCTCCCGGCCGCCCTCACCCAGGCGCAGCGGGACTTCTTCGGCGCCCACACCTACCGCCGGGTGGACCGCGAGGGCTCGTTCCACACGCTGTGGGGCGGCGACCGCAGCGAGCAGCCGGCCGACTGAGGCGGACGGGACCCGGGGCGCGTGTCCTCCGCGGGGGTCGCGCGCCCGGGCGCCGTGGGGGCGCGCCCGGGCCGCACCAGGATAAGGCGTGGGCATGTCAAGCATGCCCCGGGGGTGGGCCGCTCAAGCCCGCGGGGGCGGCCGAGCCGTGCGCGCGGTCGCCCGCGCCGGTCACCGCCGCGTGCCGCCGGCCCCGCCCTCCTGACCGAACAGGGCGTTCGCCATGCGCGGGGCGGTGTCCTCGTCCGGGGCCGGAGCGTCCGCGGCGACCTTCCGCAGGGCCTCCGCCTCCTCCGGCCGAGGCGCCTCTCCCGCGAGCTCCGGGGCGGGCTCCCGCCGCTCCCCCGGCCCGTCCCCCCGCTCCGCCGCCCGCTCCAGGAACCGCAGCAGCTCCACCGGGAACGGGAGCACCAGCGTGGAGTTCTTCTCCGCGGCCACCGCCACCACCGTCTGGAGCAGCCGCAACTGGAGCGCCGCCGGGGTCTGCCCCATCACCCGCGCCGCCTCGGACAGCGTGTGGGACGCCCGCAGCTCGGCGTCGGCGTTGATCACCCGTGCCCGGCGCTCCCGCTCCGCCTCCGCCTGGCGGGACATCGAGCGCTTCATCGCCTCCGGCAGCGACACGTCCTTGATCTCCACCCGGTCCACGTGCACGCCCCAGCTCACCGCCGGGCTGTCGATCATCAGCTCCAGGCCCTGGTTGAGGTGCTCCCGGTTGGACAGCAGGTCGTCCAGCTCGCTCTTGCCGATGATCGAGCGCAGCGACGTCTGCGCCATCTGGAGCACGGCGAAGCGGTAGTCCTCCACCTTCACCAGCGCGTCGGCCGGGTCCACCACCTTGAAGTACACGACCGCGTCCACCCGGACGGTGACGTTGTCGCGGGTGATGCCCTCCTGCGCGGGCACGGGCAGGGTCACGATCTGCATGTTGACCTTGCGCAGGCGGTCCACGACCGGCACCACCATGGTGAACCCGGGCCCGCGCACCCGGTCCCTCAGGCGTCCCAGCCGGAACACCAGTCCCCGTTCGTACTGCTGCACCACCCGGGCGCCCGCCAGGAGTGTCACCGCTCCGCCGGACAGCACCCCGGCCACGATCTCCACGAGCATTGCGGCACCCCCTGCCGTCCAGCCGTGCGCCCTGCTCGACCAGGGCTCTACCGCCACGGTACTCCCGGGAACGGGCCGAGGCCCCGGGCTCCCGCGCGGGGCGGGAGGCCGGGGCCTCGTGGAGGTGGAACGAGCGGACGGGCGTCAGATGATGCTCACGCCGTAGGCGTTGATCGCCTCGACCAGGGGCTGGAAGTACGTGGTGCCGCCGGTGGAGCAGTTGCCGCTGCCGCCGGAGGTCAGGCCGTAGCCGGTGCTGCCGGAGTACATGGGGCCGCCGCTGTCGCCGGGCTCGGCGCAGATGTTGGTGCGGATCATGCCGTAGACGACGTCGCCGCCGCCGTAGTTCACCGTGTAGTTCAGGCCGGTGACGGAGCCGCTGTGGGTGCCGGTGGTGCTGCCGCGGCGGGTGGCCGTGGCGCCGACGGCCGGGTTGGCCGCGCGCGTGATGTCCACGCTGCCGACGGTGCCCGGGTGCGGGACCGCGGTGTTGCTGTAGCGGACCAGGCCGTAGTCGTTGTTCGGGAAGCTGCTGCCGGCGGTCGGGCCGATCAGGGTGGTGCGGGCGGAGTTGGTGTACCAGCTCGGGTTGCCGTCGGTGCAGTGGCCCGCGGTGACGAAGTAGTACGTCGAGCCGCTGGCCACGTTGAAGCCGGCGGAGCAGCGCCAGCCGCCGGAGGCGTAGATCGCGTCGCCGCCGGAGAGGAACTTCTGGATCTTGCCGTTCACCCGCTTGACGGACACGGCGTCGCCGAAGCTGTCGGCGACCTTGTTGACCTTCGCCAGGGCGGCGCCCTTGACGGTGGAGTCCACGTCGATGGTGAGCTTGTTGGAGACCGGGTCGACGCCCCACGCGGTGCCCGCGACGTTCACCTGCTCCTTGACGGCCTTGTCGGCCTTGGCCAGCTCGGCGGAGCTGTGCTTGACGACCCTCGCCACGGCACCGCTGTCCCGGACCGCCTCGGCGGCCTCCTCGCTGGTGACGTTGACGATCATCTTGCCGGACTCGCGGTCCAGGTAGGTGCCCGCGGTCTGCGTCGCGCCCAGCGACTCGACGAGGGCCTGGGCCTCGGCGGCGGTGGCGGTCGGCGCGGCGGAGGCCGACGTCGCGGCGGGAACGACGAACGCGCTCGCCGCGACGAGTCCGGACGCAGCGGCGATCAGCCGGACGCGCCGGGTGGTGGAGCCGGTGGCAACGGAACGCCTGAGCTTCACTCGAAGAACCTCCCTGTGAAGGAGAGCCGACCGGTGGGCCGACCCGTCTGCCACTCGCCCGGAGCACGATCATTTTGGACGTGCCCCTGACAAGAGACGGAAGGAAGTATTGGGACGGCAGGGGCGAGCGCACAAGGGGGCGTTCAGGCCGGGGTCTGCACCAACGGCGACAAAGATCGTGACAGAAGGGGGCAAGCCAGGCAAAAACCCGAGTGAATTCGGTGTTACGTGTCGCCGCGCCCCCGCCGGGCACGCCCCGGCGGCCCAAAAGGGCGCACCCGGTGGCCCAACGCGCCCCCCGGCCGGGCCGCCCCCGCCCGCCCGGGGACGCCCCCGGCCGCGCCCCGAGCGCGTGCCGGGCGTCGCGGGGCGGACGGGGATTCGGACGACAGGCCCTGGGCGGTGTCCGACAATCCGCGTCGGATCAGCGCGCGGCGTCCGGTGCAGTGCCTCGCAAGGCGGAGGATCTCCCGCGTACTGGGCGTACTCGGGTGATCCGACAACGCGGCGAGGCGCCGTGCCGGGCGTCGCGCGCCCGGCGGGGATTGTCGGACACCGCCTAGCAGCCGCAGTCGCACCCGCAGTCGCAGCAGTCGCACTCGCAGTTCGAACAGCAGTCGCAGCAGTCGCAGGCGTCACCGCAGTTGTCGCAGCACTTGTGGCACCAGCCCTCGCGCGGCTCCCCCGTCCACGGGTCGTGGTAGGGGTCCTTGCAGCAGAGCTGGCAGGTGCAGAGCAGGCCGAGCCAGACGGCGCACCCGGCCGTCATGCCCCGCCTGCGGCGCGGCGGCTCCGGCGGCGGCAGGGGGCCGTCGGGGCCGCCGGGGCCGAACGGGTTCCGCGTCGGCGCGCCCGGGGCCTGCGGCGGGTGCGCGGCCCCCGGCCCGGCGGCGCAGGCGTGGCCCGCGGTGCCGAACGCCCGGTCCACCGCGCGGCGCAGCTCGTGCACCAGCAGCACATGGACCAGCTTGCCGTCGGTGAACTCCGCGTCGGCCAGGGCCAGCTTCACCCCGCGCACCGCGTCGTCGCACAGCCGCCTGGCCTCGGCCAGGTCGGTGCCGGTGGCGGTCAGCGGGTTCCACGCGCCCGCCTCGGTGTCCTCCGCCAGGTCCTCGACCGCGTCCAGCAGGTGCGCCAGCCGCCCGAACAGCCGTCCCGCCTCCGCCAGCGGCTCGGCGTTCCCCGGCCGCCCGGCGAGCACCGCGGTGTGCGCGAACGCCGCCGCGGTGGCCGTCTCCGTCGGCTCGGTGACCGCCAGCAGCGAGGTGCCAGGACCCGCCGCCGCCTCCACCCGCGGCTGCCGCTCCACCGCGGCCACCAGCACGGAGGTGTCGAACCCGAGGTCCGCCCCGGCCACCGCGCCCCCGCGGTCCCACCGCGAGGCCACCGCCCGGGCCGCCGCCGCCACCGGCCGCCGCGCCAGCACCCCGTCCCGGTCGGCCACGTGGTCGCGCACCTTCGCCGAGGCCAGCACCAGCGACACCGCGGCCGCCAGGCGCGCGCCCTCGCCGTGCGCCACCTCGGCCGAGCGCATCCCGCGCAGCGGGCAGGGCCCCGCGGTCCTGCGCCCGGACCCGGCGCGCTCCGCCGGGGCCTGCGCCTCGACCAGCACCGAGATGATCAGCCCGTCGTAGTTGGTGGCGACCCGCGCCACCTGTCCGTGGTCGTCCCGCAGGGCCAGGCACAGGCCGCACAGATGCGCCATCCAGGAGGTGCGCAGCTTCGCCGAGAGCCGGTGCCGACACGGCCGGATGATTCCGAACAAAGTTTCCCCCTGATGTGCGCCCGTCAAGCGGTCCGTCATCGTAATGCCTGGTCGGATGGGGTCCGGCGGCGGGTGCCGCCAACGCCGGAGAGTGAGACGGCGCCAACCCGTCCGGCAGTTCCGGCCACCGGGGACCGGTTTCGCGGATCGAGGCGGTCCCCCTCGGCCGCGGACGGGCCCGCGCCGGGCGGCCCCCCGCAGCCCGAAGGCAGCCCCCTGCCCGCCAAAGGCAGCTCTCTGTCGCCGCCGGCAGCTCTCTGTCGCCGCCGGCAGCTCTCTGTCGCCGCCGGCGACGTTCGGCCACTTCCGGCCCGCGGGGGGACAGCGCGGCGCCGGTCCGCTAGTAAGGAAACATGGCCGAACCCCGCGGCGCGCCCGACCTGTACGGCCCGGCCTTCGACGCCGACCCGTACCCCGCCTACGCCTGGCTGCGGCGCAACGCCCCGGTGCACCGGATCGAGATGCCGGGCGGGGTGCGGGCGTGGCTGGTCACCCGGTACGACGACGCGAGGCGGGCGCTGGCCGACCCGGCGCTGGGCAAGGACCCGGCGGCGGCGAGCGAGGCGTGGCGGCGGGCCGGGCTCGGGCTGCCCCTGGACCACAGGCCCTCGCTGGTGCGGCACATGCTCAACGCGGACCCGCCCGACCACGCGCGGCTGCGGCGGCTGGTGTCGCGGGCGTTCACCCCGCGCCGCACCGAGCACCTGCGGCACTCGGCCGAGGCGCTCACCCGGTCCCTGCTGGACGCGGTCGCCCCGCGGGGCGGCGCCGACCTGGTGGCCGACCTGGCGTACCCGCTTCCCATGGGGATCATCTGCGACCTGCTGGGGGTGCCGCAGGCGGACCGGGCGGAGTTCCACCGCAGGGCCTCGGTGATCGACTCGGCCGCCGCCGTGGAGACCGAGCGGATCGGCGAGGCCACCGACGCCCTGGAGGAGTTCATCTCCGCGCTGGTGGACGACCGGCTCGCCCGGCCCGGCGAGGACCTGCTCAGCGAGCTCGCCGCGCGCCACCTGGCGGGCGAGGCCACCCGGGACGAGGTGACCGCGACCGCGTTCCTGCTGCTGGTCGCGGGCCACGAGACGACGGTCGCGCTGATCGGCAACACCCTGCTGACACTGCTGCGCCACCCGGACGAGCTCGCCGCGGCCCGCGCCGACCCGGAGCGGGTGCCCGCGGTGGTCGAGGAGGTCCTGCGCCACCAGGGCCCGGTCCGCAACGCCACCTGGCGCTTCGCCACCCGGCCGCTGAGCCTGGGTGGAGCACGGCTGGAGCCGGGCGACCCGGTGCTGGTGTGCCTGCTGGCCGCCAACCGGGACCCGGCGCTGCGCGCCGACCCGGACGCCTTCGACCCCGCCCGGCCCGCCCCCGGCCACCTCGCGTTCGGGCACGGACCGCACTTCTGCGTGGGCGCCGCGCTGGCCAGGGCGGAGGCGCGGATCGCGGTGGGCGAGGTGCTGCGCCGTCTGCCGGGGCTGGAACTGGCCGTGCCGGAGAGCGCGTTGCGCTGGTGGCCGAGCGTGATCATGCGGGGTCTGTTCTCGCTGCCCGTCAGTTTCCGTACCACACCGGAAGACTGATTCTCCGGTGCCGCTCATGCACCAGTCCTGCAACGAAACACGGACGTGCGCCCCAACTACTTGGCACCATGTCCGAAGCATGGACGACCATAGGGGAGCGGGCGGTGACGACCGCGTGTGAAAGGAGGCGTCCATGGGTTCGGTACGCAGGGCGAGTGCCTGGCTGGGACTCGTCGACGACAACGACGACGACCGGTACTACGACGACGAGTACGCCGAGGACCCCCGGCCGGCCTCGTGGGTGACCGACCCCAGGATCCAGGTCGCCTCCGACTCCGCCACGCAGGCGGGGCGGCGGATCGCCACGGTGACCCCGACCGGGTTCCGCGACGCCCGCGGCATCGGCGAGCTGTTCCGCGACGGGGTGCCCGTCGTGGTGAACCTGACCACGATGGATCCGGCCGACGCCAAGCGGGTGGTGGACTTCGCGGCGGGCCTGACGTTCGGGCTGCGCGGCTCCATCGAGCGCGTGGCCAGCCGGGTGTTCCTGCTGACACCGGCCGACTACCAGGTCATGGACGGCGGCCCGGCGACGCGGGAACTCGACCGGGAGTTCTTCAACCAGAGCTGACGCGCCCTCACCACCGCGTCGCGGGACCCGGCCCGGCGGGGCGCCGGTGCCCGCGGCGGGCGCCGGCGCCCCGCGCTCAGCGGAAGGCGTCGATCCCGGTCAGCGCCTTGCCGAGCACGAGCTGGTGCATCTCCGCGGTGCCCTCGTAGGTGAGCACCGACTCCAGGTTCGTGGCGTGCCGCATCACCGGGTACTCCAGCGAGATGCCGTTGGCGCCCAGGATCGTGCGGGCGGTGCGGCAGATGTCCAGCGCCTCGCGGACGTTGTTGAGCTTGCCGAAGCTGATCTGCTCCGGGCGCAGCCGCCCGGCGTCCATCCGGCGGCCGAGGTGGTGGGCGAGCAGCACGCCCTTGTGCAGTTCGACGGCCATGTCGGCGAGCTTGGCCTGGGTGAGCTGGAAGCCGCCGATGGGCCGGCCGAACTGCTCCCTGGTCGCCGCGTAGTCCAGCGCCGCCTCGAAGCAGGCGCGGGCCGCCCCCATCGCGCCCCACACGATGCCGTACCTGGCGTGGCTCAGGCAGCTCAGCGGGCCGCGCAGCCCCGTCACTCCGGGCAGCACCGCGTCGCCGGGCAGCCGCACCTCGTCCAGCACCAGCTCGCTGGTGACGGAGGCGCGCAGGCTCCACTTGCGGCGGATGTCGGAGGCGGAGAAGCCGGGGGTGCCGGTGGGCACCACGAAGCCCCGCACGCCCTCCTCGGTGCGCGCCCACACCACGGCGACGTCCGCCACCGAGCCGTTGGTGATCCACATCTTGCGGCCGGTGAGCACCCAGTCGCCGCCGTCGCGCCTGGCGCGGGTGCGCATCCCGGCCGGGTCGGAGCCGTGGTCGGGCTCGGTGAGGGCGAAGCAGCCGATGGCCTCGCCCGCGGCCATGGGCGGCAGCCAGCGCTCCTTGTGCTCCTCGGCGCCGTAGCGGTGGATCGCGTACATCGCCAGGGAGCCCTGCACGGACACCAGGGAGCGGATCCCGGAGTCCGCGGCCTCCAGCTCCAGGCAGGCGAGGCCGTACTGGACGGCGGTGGCGCCCGCGCAGCCGTGGCCGTGCAGCGGCATGCCGAGCGCGCCGAGCGCCCCGAGTTCGCGGGCGAGCTCGCGCACGCCCGGCAGCTCGCCGCGCTCGTACCAGTCGGCGATGTGCGGCAGCACCCGCTCGTTCGCCCAGCGGCGCACGGTGGCGCGCACCGCGCGGTCCTCGTCGTCCAGCAGGTCGTCCAGGCCGAGCGGGTCGTGGGGGTCGAACGGCGGCGGTGCGCTGGCGGTCATGGCGGCCCTTCGCATCGGTTTTGTGCGGTCCGGAGCCGCGACCGGCGCGGAGGGGGGTGCTCCGCGCGCCGGTGCGGTCCTGATCCTCGTGTCCGGGAGGAGACGGTACGGTCCGCGCCCCGGGCGGTCCAGCGGCGGGCGGGGCGGCGGCCCCCGGCGGCGCGGGGCCACGGGGCGGCGGCGCGGGGCGGGGCTCAGTCGCGCCGGGTGGTGTCGCCGCGCGCGGCGGTCAGCACCCGCTCGGCGCCGTGACCGGCGTCCCGCACCCGGGGGCAGGCGTCGAAGGCGCGCGGCAGGCGCAGCGCCGCGAGCGCGCCGAACAGCAGCAGCGCGGCGCTGACCAGCAGGGTGACGCGCAGCCCGTGCACGAACGCGTGCGCCGCGGCCTCCCGCAGCGCGTCGCGCGCCGGGCGGGGCAGGCCGGCGGCGACCTCGTAGGCCTCGCCGAGGGAGTTGTCCGCGGCGGCCCGCGAGTCCCGGGGGATGCCGGGGGCGCCGCCGACGGCGGGGGCGTAGGCGGCGTTCATCACACTGCCGAGCACGGCGACGCCGAGGCCGGCGCCGAGCTGGTAGGCGGTCTCCCCGATCGCGGCGGCGCCGCCCGCCTGCCCGGCGGGGGCGTCGTTGAGCATGCTCTCGTAGGCGGCGAACAGCGTGGTCTGGATGCCGAAGCCGAGCACCAGGAAGCACCCGGTGAGCAGGGCGGGCCGGTCGTGGGCGCCGACCGCGGTGAGCGCGACCACGGCGGAGGCGGTCATGGTGAAGCCGCAGACGGCCATGGCGCGCGGGCCGAGGCCGCGCAGCAGCCGGGAGCCGACGAGGCCGGCGGCGATCGCGGAGACGGTCAGCGGCAGCAGGCGCAGCCCCGCCTCCAGCGGGCTCATGCCCAGGACGAGCTGGAGGTACTGCACGGCGAGCAGCGCGAGCCCGACCAGGGCGAGCATCGCCAGCACGATGCAGCCGACGGCGGTGCCGAAAGCGGGCCGCGCGAACAGGCGCAGGTCCACCAGGGGGTGCTCGCGGCGGCGCTGGCGGCGCACGAACAGCACCAGCAGGCCCACCCCGGCCAGGAGCGGCAGCACGGCGCCGGGCGAGGCCGGGCCCGCGCCGTCCCCGACCCGCTTCACGCCCCAGACGACGCCGACGATGCCGAGGGCGGCCAGTACGGCGCCCGCCACGTCCCACGGGCCCTCGCTCTCGCCGGTGGACTCGGGCAGCAGCCTGCGGCCGACGGGCAGCGAGAGGGCCATCAGCGGGATGTTGATCAGGAAGACCGAGCCCCACCAGAAGTGCTCGACCAGGAAGCCGCCGAGCAGCGGGCCCACGGCGGCCCCCGCGGCGGCGACCGCGCTCCACGCGCCCACGGCGATCGCCCGCTCCCGTCGGTCGGGGAAGACCTGCCGCAGGATGGACAGGGTCGCCGGCATGATCATGGCGCCGCCGACGCCGAGCAGCGCCCGGGCCAGGATGAGCGTCGCCGGGTCGGGGGCGAACGCGGCCACGCCCGAGGCCACGCCGAACAGGGCGTAGCCGAGCAGCAGCACCCGGCGGCGGCCGACGCGGTCGCCGAGGGTGCCGAACAGGATGAGCAGCGCGGCGGCGACCAGCGGGTAGGAGTCGACGATCCACAGCAGCTCGACGGCGCTGGGGCGCAGGTCCTCGGAGACCGCGGGGACGGCCACGTGGAGCACGGTGGAGTCCAGGGCCACCAGCAGCAGGCTGGCGCAGAGCACGACGAGCACGGCCCAGCGGTCGCACTCCCCCCGGTCGGAACCGCGGACCCGGGCGGTCGTCGCGCCTGTCGCCCCGGACGTGTTCCTTCCGGTCATGTACGCACCTCCCGCGCCGTTCCTGAACGCCGCCCCCTCGTGCCCCGGGGCAGGTCACCGGCCGCCTGCTCCCCGGCGACAAGGGCGATCGAGCGGCAAGCGTACGCGAGAAGGCGGCGGTGCCGCGTGGCCGGCGTCCGGCGCACGGCCGCCCCGGGCGGGCCGCGCCGTCCTCGTGGGGTACGCGGCGAAGGGGCCCCGCGTTCACCGGGGAGCCACTTCGTCGAACGATCGTTCGGTAACGGGAGGGAGACAGGCGGTCGTCCTCCAGGTGTACGGGAATAACCCAGGATTGACGGAAGGAGACGCCAGCGGAAACTTCCGGGAAAACGGCGGGCCCCGGAATTCAGCGGGTCGGGAGCGGGCGAGTGGACGGCCAATGCGGCAGACAGCGCCGGCGAATGCCTGAGGCGTCCGAAAAAAGCCCGTGCGGCATCCTCCGCACATCACATGAGGATTACAAAGCAGCACCCTCGGCCGAACCGGCCCGTCACACGTTGTAACGTCGATTAGGTGCGTACCGATCCGAGTGCCGCCCTGTCGCGGGAGCGGCCGACCAAGCGCGGCCTTCCGCCGCTGAGCCGAACGCGGAAGCTGCTCATCGGCGCGACCGTGGCCGCCTACGCGGCGGTCGTCGTCGGCGTGCTCACCACCTCGTGGCTGGTACGGCTCGACTGGCAGGTGATGCTGTTCAGGCCGTACAAGCAGTGGCCCGAGTTCCACCAGTTGCTCGAGGTCGTGGTGGTTCTCGGACAGCGCGGCCCCACCGCGCTCATTGTCTTCACGTATCTGGCCTGGCGCGGGATCCGGCGGCGGGAACTGCGCCCCCTGCTGGTCCTGGGCATCGCGCTGCTGCTGCTGAACGTCACCGTGGGCGCGGTCAAGTACGGGCTCGGCAGGCTCGGCCCGCACTACGCCACCACCGTCGGCTCCGCCGAGATGTGGAAAGGTGGCGACATATTCCCCTCCGGGCACACCGCGAACGCCGTGGTGACCTGGGGGGTCCTGGCCTATCTGGCCACCCGCCACCGCCGCACCGGAGCGGCGATCACCGGGGCGTTCGCCTTCACCGTCGGCATGACCACCATCTACCTCGGCACCCACTGGGTGACGGACGTGCTCGCCGGGTGGACCGCGGGCATGCTGATCATCCTGTGCCTGCCGCTGTTCGAGCCGCTGGTGGCGCTGCTCGACGCCCGGATCCGGCTGCTGTGGTCCCGTCTGCGCGCCTCCCTGGGGCCGCTGCCCGCGCCGACGCCCTCGCCGGTCGCCGCGCGCGGCCTGGTGGCGCCGCGCCCCGCCGCGGAGGACGAGGGCGAGTACGCCCGCCCGCCGGCCGTGGCGGTCTCCGGGTCCAGGCCGCAGGGCTCCGGCTCGTCCGCGACCGCCGTCATGGCCGACCAGCGGGTGCACCACCCGGTCCGCACCGGCCACCACGGCCACCCGGGGCTGCCGCCCGCCGCGCCGCTGCCCGGGACACGGCGCGGACGGCCCGCGGAGCAGCGCCCCGGCCGCGGCGGCTCGCCCGTGTCCGGCCGGGGCCGCACGGGCGGCTGACGCCCGCCGGGCCCAGGGGCGGTACGCACACCCCCGACGGCCCCGCCGCCGGCACCCTCGCGGTCCGGGCGGCGGGGCCGTCGCCGTTCGCCGGGGGCGGCCTCAGCCGACCCAGGCGCGCTCGACCCGGCCGTCGCCGACCGTGAAGTTGATGCGGCCCACCACGTACTCCATGGTGATGATCGCCCCTGGTGGGAGGGTGCGGACATGGGTCCAGCCCGCGGCTTCGGCGCGGGCGCGGGCCGCGGCCTCGTCCAGGCCGACGTAGGCGTCCATGGCGTCGTCCGGGGAGCCCGGTGGATGCGGTGCGTGAGACATGCAAGCCACCGTAGGCGCCGGGGGGACGGGACGGAAGGCATGCCTTCATCGCCGTGCCGCCGGTAGATCGTCACATTTCCGTCACAGCCGGGCGGGGGTGTGTTTATCATCAGCGGCTCACCCGTCCGGGGATTTCTCCGCGGGACCCGGCGCCGCACCGGTGGCGCCCGGGGAAAACGGGGCGGACAATGGGGCGCACCGCGCGCAAAGCCGGGAGCGGCTATTCGTCCGGCGGCCCGGAGAGGAATTCCCGCCGATTCCGACTCGCCTACCCGGGCCCCTAACACAGAACACCATAGCCCGCGCGATCTCCACTGTTTCTCCCCAACCCCTCCCCTGCCCCTCCCAGGCCCCGCGCCTCAGTCCGGGGAGGGGCGGGAAGTTCTCCGGGACGGGCGCCGGAAGTGAATGGGGAAGCGGACACCACGGCCCCCGCGGGGTGACGGCGGACCGCGCCGGGAGCACCCCGCGGAATCGGCCGCCGACGGGACGTCGCCGCCCGAGCACCGCCGTCCCGCCCCGCCGGGGACCGCCCTGCTGCGGACCGCCCGGGAACCACCCCCCTGCCGGGCGGCGGCTCAGTCGCCGAGGGCCGCCAGTTCCTCGTCGGTCAGCAGCCGGGAGCGGATCAGGAAGCGGTTGCCGGTCGGCGCCTCCACGGAGAAGCCGCTGCCGCGGCCCGGGACCACGTCGATGGTCAGATGGGTGTGGCTCCAGTAGGCGAACTGGTCCTTGGCCATCCACACCGGCACCGGCGCCAGTCCCGGCACGGCCAGGTCGCCCAGGTGCACGTCCGCGTCCCCGAGGAGGAACTCCCCCGCCGGGTAGCACATCGGCGAGCTGCCGTCGCAGCACCCGCCGGACTGGTGGAACATCAACGGCCCGTGCACGGCGCTCAGCTCGCGCAGCAGCCCGGCCGCCCGGTCGGTGACGGCCACCCTGCTGAACCCGGGCTCGGTCATGGTGCCTCCCCGTCGTCGTGGTCGTCGGCTCGGGACGGAAGCGGCGGACGCGACGGCGCCGGTGCCCCGGGCCGGGCCCGCCGCGGACGCCGGAGCGGGAGGCCGGATCGGGTTCACTCACCGTCAACCCCAGGCTACCCGCGGCCACCCGGCGCGAACAGGTGCTCCCCGGCCGCGGCGCGCCCGCCGTCCGGGGCGGTGGGCCCGGGGCCGCAGCGGCTAGCCTGACAGCCCAGTCCGCACCGAGGCCGCGGTGGCGTTCACCCGTCCGGCCGCACGGAGGAGTCGCCATGGACCACCAGCCGGAGCGCACACCGGCCGAGTACGACGTCGTCGTCATCGGGGCCGGCCCGGCCGGTGAGGTCGTCGCGGACCGCCTGGTCGCCGGCGGGATGAGCGCCGTGGTCGTGGAGAGCGAGGCCGTGGGCGGCGAGTGCTCGTACTGGGCGTGCATCCCCAGCAAGGCCCTGCTGCGGCCAGCGGCGGCGCTGGACGCGGCCCGCGCGGTCCCCGGCGCCCGCGAGGCGGTGACCGGCGCGCTGGACCCCGCGGCCGTGTTCGCGCGGCGGGACGCCTTCGTCTCCGACTGGCGGGACGACGGCCAGGCCGGCTGGCTGAAGAGCGCCGGCATCGACCTGGTCCGCGGCCGGGGCAGGATCGCCGGCGAGCGGCTGGTGGAGGTCGTCGGCGCCGACGGCGGGCGCAGGACGCTGGCCGCCCGGCACGCCGTCGTCGTCAGCACCGGGACCGCCGCCGCGCTGCCGCCGGTCGAGGGCCTGGACGCCGTGCGGCCCTGGACGAGCCGCGAGGCCACCTCCGCCTCCGCGGCGCCGGAGCGGCTGACCGTCATCGGGGGCGGGGTCGTCGCCTGCGAGATGGCCACCGCCTGGAGCGCGCTCGGCTCGGCCGTCACCATGCTGGTCCGCGGCCGCGGCCTGCTCTCCGGCTGGGAGCCGTTCGCGGGCGAGGAGGCCGCCGAGGGGCTGCGGGCCGCGGGCGTCACCATCCGCACGGGTGTGCGGGTGACCAGGGCGGAGCGGGACGGGGCGAGCGGCGCGGTGTCCGCGTTCCTGGACGACGGTGAGGTGGTGGAGGGCGACGAGCTGCTGGTCGCCGTCGGCCGCACACCGCGCACCGGCGACATCGGCCTGGAGACCGTCGGCCTCGTCCCCGGCGACTGGATCGACGTGGACGACACCTGCCGGGCCGCCTCGGCCGACGGCGGGTGGCTCTACGCGGTCGGCGACGTGAACCGGCGGGCCCTGCTCACCCACATGGCCAAGTACCAGGCCCGGGCCTGCGCCGCCGCCATCGTCGAGCGCGCCGCCGGCCGGGAGCCCCGCCCCGGGCGCTGGGAGCCCTGGTCGGCCGCGGCGGACCGCACGGCGGTGCCCCAGGCCGTGTTCACCACGCCGGAGCTGGCCAGCGTCGGGCTCACCGAGGCGCGGGCGCGGGCCGAGGGCCTGCCCGTCCGCACCGCCGAGTACGCGATCGGCGACGTGGCGGGCGCCGGGCTGCTCGCGGACGGCTACCGGGGCCGGGCGAAGCTGGTCGTGGACGCCGAGCGGGAGGTGGTCCTCGGCTGCACCCTGACCGGCCCCGGCGTCGCCGAGCTGATCCACCCCGCGACCGTGGCGGTGGCGGGCGAGGTCCCGCTGGCCCGGCTGTGGCACGCGGTCCCGGCCTTCCCCACGGTGAGCGAGATCTGGCTGCGCCTGCTGGAGGCGTACGGGCAGTGACGCGCAGGCCGCCCCCGGCCGGGTCGGACCGGCCGGGGGCGGCGGGGGCGACTACGGCGTCGCCGATGATCCGCAGGTGCGCGAAGGGGGCACGGACCGGACGACGGCACCGGAGACGCGAGGAACCCCGGCCGCGAAGGCCGGGGTTCCCCTCCAGGCGTGGGTGTCGGTCAGCGGGTGGAGTCATCCACGCCGCGAGCCGCTCGACCACACGCCCGCTGACCGCACCACGTCACGGTCGTCGTGGCGTCGGGAAGGTCACCGACGCAGGGTGAGGACACCCGGCCGCCACGGCAGCCGGTTGTACTCGCCGCCCGCGTTGGGGGCCTTGCCCTGGTAGAGGAACTGGAGGTTGCAGGGGTCGATGGTCATGGTCTGGTCGGGGTTGTTGCGGACCAGGTCACCGTGGCTGATGTCGTTGGTCCAGGTGGCACCGCTGTTGGCCTTGCCCGCGAAGGGGTTGCTCTCGCTCGCGGCCTGCGGGGTCCACGAGCCGTTCAGGCTGGAGGCCGTGAAGGAGCGGAAGTAGCGCCCGTTCGCGCCCATCGCCTCGACGATCATGAGGTACTGGTTCTGGCCCTGGACCTTGTAGACCTGCACGCCCTCGAACAGGTTGGCCTTGGTGTCGCTCATGATCGTCGTGTACGACGAGCCGAAGTTGCCCGGGAAGTTCCCGATCGGCATGCTCGCCCGGTAGATCTTGCCGTTGTCACCGGCGAAGAACAGGTACATGTTCTGGCCGTCGGCGATCAGGGTCTGGTCGATCGGGCCGGTGTCCGAGCCGGAGATGCTACCGGTGAACAGCGGCTGCGGAGCGGACCAGCCGTTGGGGTTGGTGGGGTCGCTCGACGTGCGGTAGATGAAGGGCCACTGCCCCCACTGGTACGCCAGCACCCAGATGTTCTTGGGCGCGAAGTAGAACAGCGTGGGCGCCACCGCGGCCTGGTTCATCCCCAACTGGCGTGCCGACGCCATGTCCGACCAGTTCGTGAAGGGGCTGAACACCATCGAGCCGTACGCCGATCCCGCGAAGTTCGAGCCGTAGACCAGGTACTGGCCGTTGTGCTTCACGGCGGTGAAGTCCTTCAGCGAGAGCCAGCCGTTCGCCGGCTGCGCCAGCGCACCCGTCGACGACCACCGGTACGTCGACGGAAGAGTGCACGTCCCGCCCGGCGTCTCGGTCAGCCCGGTCCACTTCTGGTGGCTGCCGCCGTTGCACGTCCCGATCTGCACCGCCGTGCCGTTGGCCGTACCCGCGCCCGCGGCCTCCAGGCACAGCCCGGACTGCACGCCGACGACCGTGCCGTCGGTGTTCACCCGCCACTGCTGGTTCGCACCGCCGGTGCAGCTCCAGATGTGCACCCGGGTACCGGGCGTGGTGGCGTGGCCCGGGACATCCAGGCACTTGTTGCCGTACACGGTCAACTGGTTGCTGTCCGTCGACGTCCACTGCTGGTTGGTCCCGCCCCAGCAGTCGTAGAGCTGCAAAGCCGTGCCGTCGGTCTGGCCGGCGCCCACCACGTCTAGACACTTGTTCGACGCGACACTGCGCAAGGCGCCACTGCTGGCCGCCTGAGCCGGTGGGGTGACGAGCATCGCCGCCAGCGCGCCCAGGGTCGCGACCGCGGCGGCGAGCACCGCGGACGGATGCCTGCGGCTGAAACTTCCTCTGTGCATAGGACTTTCCCAACCTTGAGTAGGCGGTTCCGGTCGGCCTCGTCGGAGGTTGTCCGGACTGTCGGTGCTGTGCGAGGTGCGGTGGTCTGCGAGCACCACGGCAGACCGCTTGCGGCCGCGGCCGGTGGCGCTCGCCGGTGCGCGACGACGGAACCGGGTTGGTCTAGACATGACATACGCATGCGGCAGGTTCCTTGCGGCTCGGCGTGGACGCGGAGATGCCCTGCTGTGCGATGGAGCGACCCCGACATGTTCGAAATATCGAATATCAGTCGGAGTATCGAGCAAACTGAATGATAAGGAGCCGGTGAACGACGTCAATACTTTTCGCAGGTGTCGCTACCAACGCCGAAAAAGTTCGATCACCTACCCGCACAAAACAGCACAGGTCACACCGTCGCATGGCCGGTTCGGCGGCACCGGAGCCGATGCGGGGCGGCCTCGGGGAGAGTGCCGACACCCGGTCGGCCGGGTCCCCGGCATCCGTGACCCAGTGCTTTTCCGAACGGGGCCAGAAATTTCGACGATCGGGGCGTCCACCGCGGGCGGCGGGCCGGGCGGGCTCAGCCGAACATCGGGGAACCGAGCGGGCGGCGCCGGTCGAAGCCGGGAAGGATCAGGAAGGTCGCGCTCGCGGTCGTGGTGGTGAAGCGCAGCAGGGCGTCGGAGGCATCCATGTGGGTGAGGGTGGCGGTGAAGGTCCGCAGGTCGTTCTGGAAGCTGATGAACAGCAGGCCGGGAGCCGGCTCGTCGGTGCCGTAGGAGCGGCGGAGCATCAGGCCGGTGCCGACCACGGTGGGGTTCGCCCTGCGCGCGTGGGCGTCCACGGGGACCAGGTAGCGCCCGTCCGGTGTCTTGGCGCCGAGATCGGGGCCCGAGGCGACGGTGCCGCCGGAGAGGGGGACACCGCTGGCCCGGCGCCGCCCGATGACCGCTTCCTGCTCCGCCACGGACAGGGCGGCGAACCGCGGCAGGTCGAGTTCCATGCGCCGCAGTACCGCAATGGTGCCGCCGGCGACCGCGGGGGGCCCGGCCAGCCACAGGTCGCGTCGTCGTTCCGCGGTCGTGTGCGGGCCCACGATGCCGTCGATGAAACCGAGCGGGTTCCGCGGCGCGGCCACGCCGTTGCCGAGGGACACGTGCGCACCGCGGCGTGCGGACTGCCGCCAGCGTTCGCGGACGCGGTCACCGGCCTCGTCCAGCAGCGCGGCGGCGACGACCGGCGGGAGCAGCGCGTCGTCGGCGCAGATCTGTAGCAGCAGGTCCCCGCCGCGCGCCCGTGGGGCGATGCGCTCGCGGGAGAACCGCGGGAGGTCGGCCGCGCCGGGCAGCGAGACACCGGCCGTGCGCACCAGCCGGGGGCCCACGCCGACCGTCACGGTGAGGTCGCCCGGCGGCAGGCCCAGCAGCCGCGGGTCGGTCCCCGCGACCAGTGCGAGGATGGCCCGGCCCAGCTCGGCCAGTAACGGACCGGGAGCCACCGCGGCACCGAGGTCGGCCACCACGGCCAGCAGGTTGCGCTGGGCCGGCTGCGGGGCCGTGACGCCCGCCTGGTGCCGGCCCACCGCCGGAACCGGCCCGGGCGTGGCCGCCGTGGACGGGGCGCGCCGGTCCGGCCGGGCGGAGTCCGAGGTGCACCCGGCGGTCAGGCCGGCGGCCACCATGGCGCCGGTGACATCGAGGAACCTGCGGCGTGACGGGCGGTGATCGGCTCGGCGCATGGTGTGCAGGGTGCCACACCCCGATCGCGGACGCCGCTCAACCCCCGGTTTCCGGTGGGGTGTCGGGCCCGCGTCGTGCCAGACTGGGACCGTGCCTCGATTAGCTCTTCGCGCGTTGGCGGCGGCCCTGGGCGCGCTGGTACTCGTACCCGGATGCGGCGGTGACGACGGATCGGACGAAGGCCGGCGACCGTCCGGTGAGCGTGTGACGATCCGCGTGCCCGCCGACGCCCCGACGATCTCGGCCGCGGTGTCCCTGGCCCGGCCCGGTGACCTGGTGCTGGTCGCTCCGGGGGTCTACCACGAGTCGGTGAAGGTCGACACGGCGCGCGTCACTGTCCGCGGCGAGTCCCGGGACAAGGTCGTCATCGACGGGCGGTCCCGGCAGCCGACCGGTGTCGTCGTCGCGGCGCCCGGGGTGGCCGTGGAGAACCTGACCGTGCGGAACAACACGCAGAACGGGGTCCTGGTCACCGGTTCGGCGAAGGCGGCCGCCGGCCTGCCGGGGCGAAGCGGCGGCTACGACACCGGCGACGAGCCCGTCACCTTCCTGAAGTCGTTCCGGGTCTCCCACGTGACCGCGACCCGCAACGGCCTGTACGGCGTCTACGCGTTCTCCGCGCAGAACGGTGTCATCGAGCACAGTTACGCGTCGGGCGGGGCGGACTCGGGGATCTACGTCGGCCAGTGCAGGCCCTGCAACATCGTGGTGCGGGACAACGTCGCCGAACTCAACGCGGTCGGCTACGAGGGCACCAACGCCAGCGAGCACATGTACGTGGTCGGCAACCGCCTGGTCGGCAACCGGGTCGGACTCACCACCAACTCCAACCACCAAGAGAAACTGCTCCCGCAGAGGGGCGCCGTCTTCGCGGGCAATCTGATCGCCGCGAACCAGCAGACGGCCACCCCGGAGCAGGCCGACGGCGGGTGGGGCATCGGCGTCGGCATCGACGGCGGCAGCGACAACCGGTTCGTCCGCAACCGCATCACCGGCAACAGCAACGCCGGACTGGTGATCACCGCGACCTCCGACATACCCCCGGACGGCAACCGGATCGTGGACAACACGTTCACCGGCAACGGCGTCGACGTCGGCTGGACGTTCCCCAGCGCCACGCGGGGACGGGGCAACTGCCTGCGGGGCAACGAGCTGCGCACCACCGTGCCCGCCCCGCTGGCGACGATCGCGGCCTGCCCGCTTCCGGCCGGGTCGCCCTCGCCGAGCGGCGGGTGGGCGGCGCCGACGGCACCCCGCGGCATCCCGTTCACCGAGGTCGCGGCGCCCGGTCCGCAGCCGCAGTTCCCCGACGCCGCCACCGCGGGCCCCACCGTCGTCCCGCCCGTTCCGAAGCTGCCGAAGACGGAGGACATCCCGCTGCCGCCGACGTCCCTGCTCGCCGCGAACGCGCGGGTGCGGGTGTCCTGACCGGCGGCTACCGGGTCGGGGTGACCCCGGGGGCCGGCTTGACCGGAACGTACGCCCGGGTGTCGAAATCGATGAGCACCGGCTCCGGCTCGGAAGCCATGCTGACGCGGACCCGGTGCATGGTGCCGTCGGCGTCCACCCAGTAGCGCACATTGCCCGCCGTACCGGGGCGGTCGGGGGCGGCCGGTCCGGACATGACGTCCACCCGGCGCCCGTCCACCCGGTCCCGTCCCCACCAGGCGGCGCCGTTCTGCGGCAGCAGTTCGGCGTTGTCCGGCCGGTCGCTGCCGAGACCGAGCGCGATGGCCAGCGAACTGTCCAACGCGCTGCCGGACGACAGCAGCGGACGGTCGTACCAGCCCGAGCGGGGCGGCGACGCGGGCGCGTGCGCCGGGGCGTCCGTCATCGGGCGGACGTGCACCGTGGTGGCCGTCCACTGGATCAGCCCGTCGCTGGACGTGCTGCGCCCGGTGCCGCGCACCACGCCGTAACCGAGCTTGCGCCGGTAGTCGACGGACCCGGTGACGGTCAGTGCGCCGGCGCTGCCCGGCACGGTGATCGTCACCGCGCGGCCGTGCGCCTCATGGTTCCGGAACCGCGCGATCGCCAGCCGGTTCGCCTCGTCCGACGTCAGTGGGCGCGGACCGCCGTCGCCGGAGCCGCCGTCGGCGACCAGGAACGCGGCCACCGCGGCCACCGCGACGGCCGCCATGCCGATGACGGCCACGGCCCGGCGTGACCGCGGCCATCGGCGCCGGCCGGCCGCACGGCCCGGTGGGGCCTGCCGGACTCTCCCGCTGCGCACGCGGCTCGACGCTGACACTCTTCGATTCACCCTCTCCATCACCACACCGCCGGCCGCCGCGGGGTCGCGGCGGGTTCCCGGCGGCACTCGGCAGTCCGGTGGCGGACGACGCCAGGGCCGGCCCTCGTGGAGCGGCCGGGACGTGACCTGCCCGCCCGCGCCTTGCGGATCGCGGGCGGGCAGGTCACTGTCGCTCGGTTCGTTCAGTGCCTCCCGAGGCGGCGGTTCCGGCTCACGAACACGATGACCAGGCCCGCACCCGCCAGCAGACCGACGAGGCCGATCAGCTCCGGCAGCCCGGGTGTACCGGTGTTCGCCAAACCTCCGCCTCCGCCACCCGGGGTCGGGTGGTTGGCGGGCGGCGCGGGCGGCGGCGTGGAGCCCGCGGGCGGCGTCGGGGTCGGCGTCGGGGTGGGGGTCGGTGTCGGTGTGGGGGTCGGGGTGGGGGTCGGGGTCGGGGGCGGTGTGTCCCTCTTGATGTGCACCCCGGCGTCGATCGTGTGATCGACCTCGCCCGGCCTGTCCGGCGCCGTGACAGGCGCGTGACCGCTGCACAACCGCCCGGTGGTCGGCGGGGTCACATTGGAGTCGTGCGCACGGTCGGCACCGGCCCGCGGGAGCGTGAACCGCAGGTCCTCCGCCGGAGGCTGCTCGGGCACCTTGCTGGTGTCCGCGGTGCACACGTCGAACTGCACCGTGTACTTCGCGCCCGGCGTGAGCTCGTACGCGGCGCCGACACCACCGAAGTAGTACTCGCCTGCGGCGTTGGTCCTGGTCGTGGCGACCTGTTTGCCGTCCGCGTCCAGCAGGTTGACCGTCGCCCCCGGCAGCAGCACGTGCCCCGGGTCCTGGATCCCGTTGCGGTCGCCGTCGAACCACACGACGTTGCCGATCTGGATCGGCGCGTTCGCCGCCGCGTACGCGATGCCACCGAGCCCGCCTGCCTTGCCGAACCCGCTCTGTTCCGCGCTGACGAACTGGAACCCGTTGGCGGTGGGACCGTTGCCCGGGCCCTGACCGGTCGTGATGTGGTGGTACCCGGTCCCCGAGGTCGCGACGTTGACCACCGGGTCGAACTCGGTGCTGACGACCCACTGCTGCTGCGGGATGTAGGCCACCGACCCCAGCGCGGTCTCCTGGTGCACGCCGCCCCCGAAGAAGTCGCCCGGGAAGTATTCGACGACGTCGGCGCCCTGGTTGCCGCTGTTGGCCGGGGTGGCGTGGTTGGGGCAGCTCCCGGTGCCCTCCCACTGGTACCCACCGGTGGGAGTGGCGCAGACCATGGTGATGTCACCACCGGACATGCCGTTCTCCGGCGTGTCGTTCCCCGGGCGGGGGTCCAGCCCTCCCCAACTGAGCACGTCCATGAACCGGTCGCGGAAACCCAGGATCATCGAGCCGTCGCGGGCGAAGGCGAGGGAGGCGAGTTCCGGCTGCGGGTCGATGAAGACGTTGCCCTGCTTCCGTTCGTCCCACGTGTCGAGGCCGGTGTTCCACGGGTTCCAGTGGGTGGCCCGGTCGCCGGAGCCGAAGACACTGCCGCGTTTCGCCGTGAGCGGGTGGCTCAGCACCTCGGTGAACCGCTCGCCGTCGTAGGTCTGGACGACGGCTTCCAGGTCCGCGCGCCGCTGTGTGCTCTCCGCGCTGCACACGCCGCCTACGTACAGCCTGTTGTCGTGGACCTCGAGACCGAAGGGCCGCCAGTCGTCGGGGCTCGCGCACCCCGGGTCCGGGATCCGCACCGTCGACTCGGGCGCCGCGGCGGTGGTCCCTGTCGCGTCGAAGCTCACCAGGCTGCGGGTCAGCAGGTTCACCGCGTACAGCGTGGAGCCGTCCTCCGACAGGGCCAGGCCGCCGATGCTCTCCTTGCCCGGCGCGTCGGTGAACCCGGCGTCCTTGATCATGTTGGCGGTGTCGTGCGGCGTCTCGGTGGCGCCCGGTACCCGCGCGAACAGCTCCGGCGCACCCGAACCGCTGACCGGCACCGTGTAGATCGCGTCACCGCCGTGCGGCCCGTACGGGGCGTACCGGCGGGCGAACGCGCTCTGGAACAGCCGGCTCCGGTACTTGTCGTACGCCAACCCGAACGTCGTGCCCACCTGGTCCTGCGTGGCCAGCGTGGTCGGGCACGACGCGTCGGTGGGACACGTGCCCCGGGCCTGCGTCCCGAACGCCACCAGCGCCCGGGTGTCGGTCCCGTTGGCGCCGTTGTGGACCGGCACGAAGTACCGCGAGTCCGGCAGCGCGTAGTCGGCCGGGTTCCACACCGCCGTCACCACCGAGGCGTCTTTCCCGTCCGACACGTCCACGAACGACGTGAAGCTGTCGAAGTGGTTCTCCGCGGTGGAGGCGGGCGCCGCCTGGAGGTGGTCGCTGTACGGCTCCGGGATGCTGACATCGACGCGGTACTGCCCCCCGCTCAGCACGGTGGACCCCGACACGACGACCTTGCCCGTGGCATCCGTGACGCCGGTGACCACATGCCCGGCCGGGTCGGAGACCTCCACCTTCATGCCCCGCTGCGGCACGTCCATCGTCGCGTTGATCACGCCGGTGCCGAAGAAGTCGCGCAGCACCGAGACCGTCAGCGTGCCGTCCGTGGTCGAAGCGGTGGCCGTTGCGGCCGTCGCCCCCACGACGCCGCCCGCCAGCAGGAGAACGGATAAGCCCGTGCGCGCCAGAGGCTCCACAAGCCTCCGGGCCGCCCGGCGCGAGTCTCTGCCGACTCGCTTCATGGCATCACATCCCACACTCGTCTTGTCGTGAAAACGAAGCACCTGCTTCTCGCCGCACGTCCACCGCCCGGGCGCGGACGCCGGGCGCGACCACCACGGAAAAGCAAAAGGCCCACGGCTGTTCCGTGGACCGCTTCATCGTGATCGATCGGGGAATGGCACGGGCGAGCCGTGAACACCGCGGGCGAGGAGGGTCGAACGCGCGGTCAGAGCCTCGGGCGGGACCGCCCCGCGTCGTCCGTGCTCGTGGAACAGCCACGGCCCCCCCCGGCCACCCGCCTCCGCCGACCGCGATCGCGAGCAGCGCGCGCATTCTATGCGCTGGCCTCTCCCCGCCACCAGCACAACTCTCGGCATTCATCGGGATCAGCGACAGTTCCCGAGCGCCCGGAGAATGGCGACCGGAAAACGCGCCAGTGACGCGCGTGATGCGATGGCCGAATCCGGTCTGCTGAGCGCGCCGCGCCTCGGACCGGGCTTCGACCGCCTCCCGCAAAGGCGGCAAGCCACGTGCCGGAGACCGGGCCGGACACCTCCGCTCGCTGGTCACCCTCGGCCCCGCCCACACCGGCGTGGCCCGCGGGTCGGTGGAGGAACCCGGAGGGGGCGCCCCGAGGCGCCTCGCGGCGCAGGCTTCCGCTCCGGAAGGCCCCCGACCCGCGTCACCGCGGGTCGGGCGCCTTCGCGTGGGGCGTCAGAACAGCCCGGTCGCCTCCGTCGAGTAGCTCACCAGCAGGTTCTTCGTCTGCTGGTGGTACACGACACATTGCCGTCTTGACCTGCGGCAATGGCTTCCAGCACCCCGGATCGAAGCAGGCCGGTCCGGAACTGGTCCGGATCTTGTTCGTAGGACTCGGGCAACGAGATCGCCAGACAGCGAACCCACACCGTGCGGCCACGAGGCGGGGTTCCTTCGGGCTCATCAGTCCACGCCCATGTCCGCTTCGTCGGCGAGCTGATGAATGCGCTCGCGGAGCGGCCCGCCACGCACCAGGAACTCGTAGAGCTGGCCGAGGAACGTTATGGGTTGCGCTGGGACTCGTCGGGCCCGGTGCGCGCGCGGACGAACTGGCTTCGGGCACTGGACCTGGCAGACCCGTTCGATGGTCGGATCCACCTGACCGAGGAAGGCCAGAGGATCCAGACGTCACTCGTGCCCGGCGAGCCGGAACCTGACGAGGACGGTCCCGTCGAACTTCCGGCACCGCCGCCAGCCGTTGCCGCGCTCCTGCGGGGGTTGGACGAGCACTCCCTGCGAGGCCGCCCCCTCGCCTCAACGCTGTACGTACCCGGGCGCCAGGACGAAGATGGCCGGCTCGAAGCCCTGCGCATCCTCACTGAAGCAGCCATGCCCTCCCTCACCGATCAGGCGTTCACCCAGATGGTGCGGAACAAGGATCCATGCCAGGGCCGCCTGCCACTCGGGCGGAGGATCGTTTTTCCACGGGGGGGTTTTTATTGAACCAGTTCGACGAAGACCACACACGGCCCAGTGCCCCGCTAGATCGGCATGCTCATGCTCGACGACGTCGACCTCGGCAACCGACGCTGACCATCGCCGGACGCGTCCGCCCGCTCGACGACCTCACCCTGAAACTGCTGCTGGACTGGCTGGAGCAGCGGCGAAACCGGTGGCCGAGCACCGCGGACCTCCACCTGCTGATAAACAACCAGACCGCCACCAAACTAGCCGCGCCAGCAACCACTGGATCAGCTCCTCGATGCGCAGCCAGGACGCGACGCTGGAGCGGCTCCGCGTCGACCGGCAGCTCGAAGAGGCCCTGACCCACGGGCCCGATCCGCTTCACCTCGTCGAGGTGTTCGGGCTCGACGAGAAGACTGCGATGCGCTACGCGGACTCCGCACGGGCACTACTGGAACAGGCAGCCGAGCACTCGGCATCGCCCTCAGGAAAAGAACTTGGCCGGATTGACGGGACTTGGAGTCGGCGTCAGCAGATCCTTGGGAGAGGCGCAGGCACTCACCCCAGGCTTCAAGAAAGCTCTCGTAGGTGTTGAGGCGTTCTTGGCACATCCAGTGACCGTGCTCGACGGCACCTTGGTCCTGTACTTGCCGCCGGACGGCTTCGGCGTTCTTTTCCGCGCCGAACTTAGCTGCCCCCGCCCCAACAACCGCTCCCAAGCCGGTCGCCACTAACCCGATCACTGCGATGGCGAGAAAAACCACGAAATCCGTCGCTGCGGCACATCATGGCTGCTCAATCAGTTCAAGGGAACACCGCGTCGTGCGGCCTGACAGCAGGACCAACGGCATCACAGCTCGTCAATCAACCGCGAAGACATGAACATGTCCCGGCGTTCGTCCCCCACCTGTTGCCATCCACGCAGCACCGAGCGCAACCCGCGCGGAGCAACCTCACCGCTGCTTCATCAATGACGACAGAGGGTGTCACCTTTACGGCCGACGATGGACGTATGCGCGAGACCCCAGAAGAACTCGACAAGCTCCAGTCCCTCCTCGACTCCTCCCTCTCCGGCTCGACCGCACACCTCCGCTCGATCGTCGAGGGCCGCACCATCACGGCGGCGCAGCTCACCGAGGTCCTCACCGGCATGTGCACGCTCGCCCTCTCCACGGTGACCGCAAAGGGCGAACCGCGGATCAGCGGCGCCGACGGGCACTTCCTGCACGGCCGGTGGCACTTCGGCACGGCGCGCAACGCCGCCAAGGCCCGTCATCTCGCGGCCCGTCCGGCCGCCAGCGTCGCGCACATGCGCGGCGAGGACCTCGGCGTGTTCACCCACGGCACGGTGGAGGAGATGAACCCCGAGGACGCCGAGACCACGGCCGACTGGCAGGAACTCCTCGCCTACTTGAAGGACTTCTACGGCGACGACGCCTTCGACTGGAACCGCGAGGTCGTCTACTACCGGCTGAACCCGCACTGGATGACCGTCTACGCCCCCGACCTCGACAAGCTCACCGGCACATGACGCCGGGCCGGTCGACGAGGGCCTGCACCTGCGCGTACGCGGGTGCGGGGCCGGTCGACGGCGCGCCGTCGCGTACCGCCAGCGCCGTGGCGACGGCCGCGCCCGGCGCCCGCCGGTACAGCAGCGACCCGAGGCTGCCCCGCCCCCAAGCTCTCGACTCCGCTTCGCTGCGTTCGGGCAGGGGGCCGCTCGGCGTCTTGCCGGTCCAGGGGACCAGGAACGGCAAGGTCGCGAGTTGGCCCCGAACCCACGTGAGCAACTCCGCAGAGCACGACGACGGACCCTTGAGTTCCCACCGAGGACCCTTCAGTTCGCGTGAACTCACGGGACTCTTGGGGGTTGAGGAACATCGGAACGAAAACCGGCGCTAAGAGTTCCTACCGGAATGTGGTTTGAAGGCGGCGCCAGCAGATCAGGATGCAGCCGAGGCGCATGAGGGCCTCGTGGATGTCGTCGCGGATCTCCCAGCGGATCCGTAGACGGCGGACGCCGTGCAGCAGGGCGAGGGGCTGCTCCACCACCCAGCGCTGGGCACCGAGCCCCGAGCCGTGTTCGGTGCCCCGGCGGGCGATGACCGGCTTGATGCCCTTCGCCCAGACCTGACGGCGGTAGCAGTCGTGGTCGTAGCCGCGGTCGGCCAGGACCTGTCTCGGACGCTTCCGGGGACGGCCGCGCTTGCCGCGGATCGGCGGGGACGCTGCCAGCAGCGGTATCAGCGGGGTGTGGTGCTTGTGGCCCGGTCGGCCACGGTCCAACGTCGCCGTGACCACTGATCGACGAGTACGCCACCGCCGGCTGAGCCCGCCACCCGGGCGTCAGGTCACGCGGGGGCGGACCGAACCGCGGACCACCAGGTGGGTACCGAGGACGACGTGCGGAGGTGTGCCGCCGCGTGCCTCGTGCTCCAGTGCGAGGCGCACGGCGGTGCGCCCGATCTCCTCGTGCGGCAGGTGCACCGTGGTCAGATTGAGGTCGAGTGAGGACTGGAGATCGTCGAATCCCACCATCGACACGTCGTCGGGCACCCCGAGCCCGTGCTCGGTCAGTGCCCGGCAGGCACCCCCGGCGATGAGGTCGTTGAGGGCGAAGACCGCGGTGAAGTCGGGAGGGCCGGCGGCAAGCCGCTCCTTCATCATCCGGTAGCCCTCGTGCCATTCCAGCATGCCCTCGACCTCCAGCGCCGGGTCGTGCGGCACGCGGTGCGCGGCCAGCGCCCGGCGGTACCCGGCCACCCGGCCTTCGGCCGTCGTGTAGCCGGGACGGTGGCCGAGGCACAGGATCCGCTCGTGGCCCGCGGACAGCAGGTGGCTGGTCGCGGCGAACGCGCCACCGGTGTTGTCGTACTCCACGGCGACCGCGGGCACGTCGGGGCCGAGCGGCGGGCGGCCGCACAGCACCAGCCGGGACCCGATGGCGGCCAGGGCGTGTGCGTACTGACTCATGCGCTGCCGGTACTTCTCGTCGGCGATGACGTTGCCGACCAGGATGACCGCCTCGGCATGCTGTTCCCGCATGAACTTCACCAGGGAGAGTTCGCGCTCGGGGTCACCGCCGGTCGTGCCGATCAGGCACAGCCGGCCTTCGGCGGCGGTCTGGGCCTCCACGCCCTGGGCGACATGCGCGTAGTGCGGCGAGATCACCGAGTTGAGCACGATGGCGATGCTCTTGGCGGGTGTGCCCGCGAGGGCGCGGGCGTGGGCATTCGCCACGTAGTCCAGTTCCTCGACGGCGCGCATGACCCGCTTGCGGGTGGCGGGTGAGGCCGGGTAGTCGCCGGTCAGGATCCGGGAGACGGTGGCGACGGACACCCCGGCCCGGTCCGCCACCTCGCGGATCGTGGGCCGCCGTCGCCCGCCTCCGGGCTCGCTCGCCCGTCGCGCCATTGTCCACCGCCCTTCCTCCCACCGCGGGATCGGAAGCATTGTTTCAGAAGGCGAAAACGGTTACTCAATCATTCACACCCGTGGTAGCTGCGCCACCAGGTGCGGCGGGGCGGAGCACACGCCGAACGCATCGGTGTCCACGGCCTCCACGGTCGCGGCGGCACGGAAACCGGGCAGGGCCTCGAGCCCGTCCTCGATCCCGTCCGGGTCGCGCGGTCCGCCGACACCCGGGCACCCCCCGTGTGCCTGGTCCATCCCGTGCGGGGAGACGGCAATCCGTTGACCGGGGGAGTATCGATTAAAGCGTTTGCAGTGATCTTCGGGGCTCAAGACTGAGTCGCAGCATGATCAGTACCAGTGCCGACTACGGAGAGCGTGCCCGCTGTCTTGACACGATCATGCCACCCGCTGATAGTAAACGTTTTAACAGCGTCTTAGGGCGCCAACGCCCGAGCTCTCCCGTCCCACTCCCCCGGTCGGCGCCGCGCCCCGCGGCAGAAAGCTGTCCCTCACCACCTCGACGGGCCAAGCCGTGCCGGCGCCAGTCGATGGTGATCACCTGCCCTGCCCCGCACGGGAGGATCCATGAAACAGTCCATCAAGATCTCGATAGCCGGGGCCACGGCCGTCCTGATGTCCGCCGCGGCCACGGCGCTCTCGGTCGACGCGGGCGCCGCGGCGCCGGCGGGCAGCGTCGCGGCGGCGGCCGCCAGACCGATGGAGAACCTCGGCCGCGGCGTCGTGGCCGTGCGGTCGAGCAGTACCAGTGTTCTCGTCTCCTGGCGGCTACTGGGACTCGATCCGGACGGCATCGGGTTCAACGTGTACCGGTCCACCGCCGGCGGCCAGGAGGTCAAGCTCAACTCCGCGGTTCTGACCGGAGGCACCAACTTCACCGACTCGACGGCCGACTTGACCCGGTCGAACACCTACCGGGTACGGCCTGTGATCAACGGCGCGGAGCAGCCGCCGAGCGGCGCCTTCACCCTGACCGCCAACCACGCCGTCGAGCCGGCCGTTCGCGTACCGCTGCGCGCCGGCGGCCCGGTGAAGTTCGTCTGGGTCGGTGACCTCGACGGCGACGGTGAGTACGACTTCGTCCTGGACCGCCAGACATCGCCGCAGACACTCGAGGCCTACCGGCGCGACGGGCAGCTCCTCTGGTCGGTCAACATGGGACCGAACAGCACCAACCAGAACAACATCGAAGGCGGATCGTCCACGATCAACGTCGGCCACAACGACGGCGTGACCGTCTACGACTTCGACAGCGACGGCCGCGCCGAGGTGGCCGTGCGGATCGCCAACGGTGTCCGCTTCGGCAACGGCACCACATTCACCAACAGCGACAACAACCGCCAGTTCATCGCGATTCTCGACGGCATGACCGGGGCGCCTCGCGCGACCGCTCCCGTGCCGACGGACTACCTGGCGGACGGCCCGATGTACGCCCGGTTCGGTGTGGGCTACCTCGACGGTTCCCGGCCCAGTCTGGTCGCCTTCATGAAGAACCGGATCGGCAACGGGGGGTTCAACCTCATGATGGGGGCCTGGCAGTTCAACGGTCAGTCCCTGACTCAGCAGTGGAAATGGCTGCGCGGCAATCAGAACACACCCGACGGGCACAACACCCGCGTTGTCGACGTCAACGGGGACGGGACCGACGAGGTCGCCGAGATCGGGTTCGTGCTCAACGGCGACGGCACCCTGCGGTACTCCCTGGGCCCCGCGGGCATCATTCACGGCGACCGCTTCCACATCGCCAAAATGGACCCCAACCGCCCCGGCTTGCAGGGCTATGGCGTCCAACAGGACAACCCCAGCGGTCTGCGCGAGTACTACTACGACGCCACCAACGGCTCCATCATCTGGCGACACACCGCGTCCGGCACCGCCGACGTGGGACGCGGCATGGCCGGCGACATCGACCCGCGGTTCCCCGGCATGGAGGTCTGGTCCTTTTCGGGCCTCTACAACGCGCCTGCCAACCGCCTCACCGAACCGAACACCTCGCTGCGGCCGTGGCCGCAGCTGGGCCTGTGGTGGGACGGCGACATCACGATGGAACTGCTCAACGACGGCAAGTTCGAGAAGTGGAACCCGAACAACCCCACGCCCAGCAACAGCCTGCCGAGGCTGCTCACCACCTCGAACTACGGAGCGGTCGATGCGAGCCAGGACGTCCAGCCCACCTTCTACGGCGACATCCTCGGCGACTGGCGTGAGGAAGCCGTGTACACCAACGCGAGCTACAACGAGCTGATCATCTTCACCACCAATCACCCGACGAGCACAAGGCTGTACACGCTCGCGCACAACCCCGCCTACCGCAACGCCATGACGCTCAAGGGATACATGCAGTCCCACCACGTCGACTACTTCCTCGGTGCCGGGATGGCCCGGCCGCCCCGGCCGAACATCACCTACCCCGGGAGATGACACTGTGAGAATCGCGAAGTCCGTCATCCCTGGCGTCCTGTTCTCGGTGGTCGCGGCGGGCTCCATCCCGATGACCGCCGGCTCGGCGTCCGCGATCGGTGCGGCGGCCGGAAACATCTATTACGTCGCCCCGAACGGCAATGACGGCGCGGCAGGCACGCAGGCCGCTCCGTGGGCATCGATCGCCCGTGCGCAGGCCGTCGCCAAGGCGGGTGACACGGTCTACTTCCGGGGTGGCACCTACGCCTACACCCGGGCGAACAGCGCCTGTTCGAGCCAGTCCGCCAGAGTCGACGCGATCACCCTGAACAAGAGCGGCAGCTCGGGCAACCCGATCCGGTACTGGGCCCAGCCGGGCGAGAAACCGGTCTTCGACTTCTCGCGAATGACGGACAACTGCCGCATCAAGGGCTTCAACGTCACCGGAAGCTGGATCCATCTCAAGGGACTGGAGGTCAAGGGCGTTCCCCAGAACAACAACCAGAACGCCGAGTCCTGGGGAATCTGGGTGTCCGGCAGCAACAACGTCTTCGAGCAGATCGACACCCACCATCACATGGGAACCGGCCTGTTCATCAACGGCGGCGGTGGCAACCTCGTCCTCAACTCGGACTCGCATGACAACTACGACCTGCGCAGCAATGACGGGCCCGGTGAGAACGCCGACGGGTTCGGTGCGCATTACACCCCGGCCGGCCGCGCCGCGAACGTGTTCCGGGGTTGCCGCGCGTGGTGGAACGCCGATGACGGCTTCGACCTCATCTCCACCTACTCGCCCGTGATCATCGAGAACTCGTGGGCCTGGCGCAATGGATACGTGCCGGGGACGACGACGCCCTCCGGCAACGGAGCCGGCTTCAAGTCGGGCGGCTACGGGGGCGACTACGAGGCGAACGCGCCGAAGCACACCGTCCGCTTCTCGGTGGCGTTCCTCAACAAGGCGGCTGGCTTCTACGCCAACCACCACCCGGTGGCCAACGACTTCTTCAACAACACCGGCTACGGAAACCACCCCAACTTCAACATGCGGGGGATCAACTCGAGCGGCGCCGCCGTCGGCCGGGGCAATCTGCGCAACAACATCGCCTACACCGGGACGCCGACGTCCTACATGGACGGCACGAACGCCGCGCACAACACTTGGAATCTCGGCATCCCCCTGTCGGACTCCCAGTTCCAGAGCGTGTCGACGGCCGGCTGGGACGCACCCCGCCAGACCGACGGAAGCCTGCCGGCGCTGCCCCACCTCCGTCCCGCGGCGAACAGTGCCCTGATCGACAGGGGCACCAATGTGGGGCTGCCCTTCAGCGGAAGTGCGCCGGATCTCGGCGCCTTTGAGAATGATGGAAGGTGACATCTTGCGACACAGATCGCGTGCTGTCTCGAAGTACTGGAAGTGGGCCGCCGCCGCGGTGCTATCCATGGCATTGGCGGCCCCGGTGTCGGCGAGTACCGCTGCGGCAGAGGCACCGGTCAAGGAGAAACTGACGGCGCAGGCGCCGGAGAAGGAGGTCCAAGACCAGCGTGCCGCTGCCGCACCGGTCAAGGAGCGCGGCCTGAAGCACATCGTGTCCGAGTACCAGACCCGGACTCCGTCGAAGTACACGGCCCGCTCCTGGAAACCCTTCGCCAAGGCGTTGCGGACCGCGGCTGCGGTAGCCGACGACGCATCTGCCGGCAAGTCGGAAGTCGCCGACGCGAAGACAGCCCTGATGGCCGCCGCCGGCGAACTGAAGGCCGCTGACGAGGGCACGTTCCAGACCATCACGAACAACACCTTCTGGAACGACACCGACGGCAACCCGATCTATTCGCAGGGCGGCGGGGTCTTCAAGTTCGGCGACACGTACTACTGGTACGGCGTCCACTACCGAGGCGCCGAACTCTACCGGGCCAATCCGACGAGGAAGTACGACGGCGACGTCAGCTTCGTATCGATCCCCGTGTACTCGTCCAAGGACCTGGTGAACTGGAAGTTCGAGAACCGCGTCGCGACGCGCTCCACCGGCGTCGGCAGCGGCGCCAACATGGGTGGTGCGGGCTGGGTCGGGCGGCTCGGCGTCTCGTACAACGAGAACACCGGCAAGTACGTGCTCGCCACCCAAATGTGGCACACCGGCAGAGGCGGGCACGGCGTTCTGCTGCTACAGGGCGACTCGCCGACCGACACCTTCGACTACGGCTACTTCCAGACCCAGATCACCAACTCGCCCACAACCGGCACCGGGGACCAGACCGTCTTCACCGACGACGACGGCAAGGACTACCTGATCTTCTCCAACCGCGAAGGACGTTCACGCGGATTCGTGGCCAAGTTCCGGGAGTCCGACTCGCTGCGGATCGAGCCAGGCGTGGAGATCCGCCGCGGCGACGGTCGCGAGGGCAATGCCATGTTCAAGCTCGACGGCAAGTACTACCACGCGGCGTCGGACCTGCACGGCTGGAACACCTCGGTCAACTACGTCAATGAGTCGACCAGCGGCAACGTCCAGGGCTCCTACAGCAGCGAGTATGTCCTTGCCGGCACCGAGATGGACTACAGCCACGTGACCCAGACCGGGTTCTTCGTAACGGTCAAAGGCACCAAACAGAACACGGTGCTCTATGCCGGCGACCGCTGGGCCGATTTCGCCTGGAATGGCATCGGTTACAACCAGTGGGTGCCGATCACCAAGACGGGTGCGCGGCCGCAGTTCCATTCGATGAGCCAGTGGCAGTTCAACGTCACGACCGGCGAGTGGCGCGTCGGGCCGGCAAACAACTACATCCTCAACCCCGACATCCAGGCCGACCGCATCATCGTCTCCAGCGTGCGGGGCTGGCGGAACCTGGGCGGTTCGGTGACCAACGTCGACGGTGGTGTGAACGGCTCTCGCTTCGCCCTCCAGGTGAGCAACAGCGGCGGCGTCGAGCAGCGGATCGCGTCGGTGCCCGCGGGCACCTACACCCTGTCCCTGCACGCCCGGGGCAGCGCCGGACAGGTCGTGATCACCGGCGCCAACGGCAGCGCACGCACCCTCAGCATCCCGTCGTCGAGCGGCTGGGCCAAGCGCGAGCTCACCGGCATCGAGCTACCCAGCGGGGCCGCCACCGTCACCGTGCGGGCGTCCGGATCCGGCGGCGTCATCGTCGACCAGCTCTCACTCGTCAAGACCTCCGGCGACACATCACCGCCGCCGGGGGTCCGCTACGAGGTGGAGACCGCCCCGGCGGAGTGCCAGGGCACGATCGACTCGGATCACTCCGGCTTCTCCGGCAGCGGGTTCTGCAACGGCGCCAATGCCGCGGGCTCGTACGCGCAGTTCACCATGGACTCGGAGACCGCCCGCACGGCGACGGTGGGGATCCGGTTCGCCAACGCCGCCAGTGCCGGGGCGAGGCCGGCGAACCTCGTCGTCAACGGCACCACGGTGGGACCCGTTTCCCTCGAGACGACCGGCGCGTGGTCGAACTGGTCGACCAAGACCGCAACCGTCTCGCTGAAAGCCGGCAGCAACACCATCCGGCTGGATCCGACCACGGCAGCCGGACTACCCAACATCGACTGCCTCGATGTCGCTGCCCCGGCTGCCTGACCCGCTGCACGCTTTGCCGGTCTCCTTCTCCGACCGGCAGAGCGTGCGGCACCGCCTGCCTCGGACCACGACACCGTCACATGGTCAGGAGAAGGAATGAGCGGCAAGCGTCCGGCCCGCGTCATCGCAGCCACGACGACGTTGGTCACCGTGGCGTCCGCGACGTTGCTCATGGCGTCCACGCCGGCGAATGCGCTCTACGGAAGCGCGGACATCAAGCCGATCGAAAGCAATATCGCCGCCAAGGCCTGGGCCTCGGCGACGGCCAGCAGCGGCTCGTCACAGGCCGGGCTGGCCATCGACGGCGACCCGACGACGTCCTGGCACCCCGATCGCGCCGGCGCCCGGGAATGGCTTACTGTCGATCTCGGGGGCGGGTACGACAACCTGCGCAAGGTCAAGGTCATCTTCCCGGACCGTGGCGTGGCCTACCCGTACGTGGTCGAGGCTTCATCCGACGGCCGCCGGTGGAAGACCATCACCGACCGGTCCCGTAACCGGGCCGTGGCGCGCGGGGAAGTGCACCTGTTCACCCGGCCGGGAACGCGCTTCGTCCGGCTGATGTTCACCGGTGGGCAGGGGAGTCCCCGGACCGGGGTCAGCGAGCTCCAGGTCTTCAACTACCTGCGCGACAACCTCACCCTCGGTGCCGATCTGTCCTGGATGGACGACGTCCAGGACCGGCAGTACTGGGTCAATCCCCTGGCCGAGGACCGCGGCGCCGGTCCACACCTGCTCGACGTGGCCAAGGACCGTGGCATGCAGTACGCCCGGCTGCGGATCTTCAACGAGCCGCGCAGCGAGGAAACCGGCGAACCGACGCCGGTGCCGCGCCAGGGTCCAGAGCGCTCACTGACCTCAGCCAAGTGGATCAAGCAGCGGGACATGGGCCTGGGCATCGACTTCCACTACGCGGACTCATGGGCCGACCCGAGCAAGCAGCCGAAACCACGCCGCTGGGCCGAGCTGGAGTTCGCGGACCTGTCCAAGGCCGTGTACGACTACACCGCCGACTACCTGGACCGGCTGATCAAGCAGGGCACCACGCCGGAGAAAGTGGCCGTCGGCAACGAGATCATCAACGGATTCATGTACGGCAGCGAGGCGGCCCACATCGGAACCACGAATCCGCCGTATTTCGTTGACCAGGCCGATGTCTACCAGTCGAAACCCGGCGGTGGCCTGCTCTGGAAGTACTGGAAGTCAACCGACCCGGCGGAGCGGAAGCTCTACGACGAGTCGTGGGACCGCTTCACCACCCTGGCCGCGTCCGGGATCAAGGCCGTCCGTGACGCGTCACCGAAGTCCAAGGTCGAGATCCACGTGATCGTCGACAAGGACAACGACGGGCTGGCCAAAACCATGGAGTTCTGGGACCAGTTCCTGACCCGGGTGAAGGCAAAAGGCCAGAACCCTGACGTGCTGGCCATCTCGTACTACCCGGAATGGCATGGCACGCCCGAGGCGCTGGATCACAACCTCAACACCATCGCCACCACCTACCCCGACTACGAAGTCGACGTCGCCGAAACCGCCTACCCCGCCTCGGGCGGCGACGGCTCGCCGGTGCCCGGCTCACCGTACCCGCGCACGATTCAGGGACAGGCGGATGCCATCCAGCGGGTCTTCCAGGCCGCCAACGACGTGGTCGACAACCGCGGTTCAGGAGTGCTGGTGTGGGAGCCGGCCGGCTTCCAGCCGATGTTCCGGGTCGTGCCGGAACTGCCGAACACATGGGAGCCGCACGCGTCCATCAACGTCTTCAACGCCAGCCGTGCCAAGCACATCCTCCAGGACACCGTCTACACCGCCACCACGGTGGGTGCCGCCCCGAAGCTGCCCTCCTCCATCCGCATGCTCACCACCGCCAACGACACGATCAACGGCGTCCCCGTCCGCTGGAAGCCGCTGCCGCCCGGCGCGACCGACAAGCCGGGTGAGGTGACGGTCACCGGGATGACCGGCAAGGGACCGGTCACGGCGGTCGTCGACGTCGTCCCCAAAGCGGCCAACAGGTCGTGAGCGCCCCCTCTCCCCCTACCCAAGGAGCCATCCATGACCATGCAAAGACGCACATTCCTGCGCATCAGCGCCGTCGGGGCGACGGGCGTGGGTCTGTCACTGCTCGGCACGGGACCGGCACCGGCCGCCGTCAGCCCGCTGGGCACGGCGCCGACCACGCCGTTCGCGGTCGGCGTACGCAGGTACAACTGGACCCGCGGCAGCCGTCCGTGCACCACCTACGTCTACTACCCCGCCACCGGCACCCCGGGCGGCAACCCGGTGACGGACGCCCCGGCCGCCGACGGTGTCTTCCCCGTCTACAACTTCACCCACGGCTACGGAAGCAGCCCGCAGAACTCCCTGTTCATCATCCGAGCCCTGGCCTCCGCGGGCTTCATCGTCCCCGCCCCGCACTTCAACCACAACTTCAGCGACGTCAACAACGGCAACACCTCCAAGGACGTCACGCAGATCCTCACCAACACCCTCGCGCTCAACGCGAGCGGACCGCTGGCCGGGCGCATCAACACCGGCATCGGCGTCGGCGTCTCGGGCCACTCCCTGGGCGGCATGGTCACCCACGGCCTGCTGACCTCCTGGCCGGACAGCAGGATCATCTCCGCCAACCCCCAGTCCTGCGTGGACATGGGCAACCCGTCCAGCTCGGTCACGGCCAAGGTCCTGTTCGTGCACGGCGACCGGGACTCCACCACGCAGTACTCCTCGGCCCGGCAGGCGTACTCGGAGATCACCTGGCCCAAGGCGTTCCTCACCTTCGTCGGCGGCAGCCACACCAGCTTCTGGAGCGACCAGCGCTTCCCCAGGACCGTCGTCGACTGGGCCCGCTGGACGATGTACGACGACACCGCCGCACGGGACCGCCTCCCGGCCGACGCGGCCGGATCCAACACCAGGTGGGAAGCCCAGCTAGGCGGCGGCACCCCCGGCGGCCCGGCCGTCTACAGCCTGGTGGCCCAGCACAGCGGCAAGGCCGCCGACATCTCCGAGGCCTCCACCGCCATCGGCGCCCGGCTCGTCCAGTACACCGCCAACAGCCTCCCCAACCAGCAGTTCGAGTTCGTGGACGCCGGCGACGGCCACGTCCGCGTCAAGGCCCGGCACAGTGGCCTGTTCCTCCAGCCCGCGGGCACCACGACCGGCGCGGACATCGTTCAGCAGACCGACTCCGGCGCCACCGGCCAGCAGTGGCGCGTCGTCGACCACGGCGGTGACGTGATCAGTCTCGTCAACCGGGAGTCCGGCCTGGCCATGGACGTCTGGGAGTACTCCACCGCCAACAGCGGTCGCATCACCCAGTACACCTACTCCGGCAACGCCAACCAGCGCTTCGCCCGTCGCCGCGTCTGACGTGTGGTGGGGCGGGGCCGATGATCCGGCACCGCCCCACTCCACGCTTCTGGAGGTCGATCATGCTTCTAGCCGGACGGCGCGGAGCGCTGCTCACTGCCGTACTTGCCGCAATACTGGCCGGCGCCGGCCACATGGTCAGCCCCGCGGTGGCGTCCGCCGCGGCCCCCCGGTACGAGGCGGAAGCCGCGCCGGCCACATGCGATGGGCTGATCGAGTCGAACCACGACGGCTACTCCGGCACCGGATTCTGCAACGGCGACAACGAGGTCGGCGCGGCGGCGCAGTTCACGGTGAGCGCGACTGAGGAAGGTCCGGCGACGCTGGCGATCCGATACGCCAACGGCTCCACCACGGCACGCCCCGCCGCCGTGACGGTGAACGGCGTCACCGTGCTGTCGACGTCATTCGAGCCCACCGGCGGATGGAACAGATGGGCCACGAAAACCTCGTCGGTGCGGCTGAATCCGGGCAGCAACACGATCCGGCTCAGTCCGACCAGCGCCGTCGGTCTTCCCAATGTGGACCACCTCGACGTCGAGGCCGGTACGTCGTCCGAGCCGCCGGGCCGGCCGCCGCAGTGCTCCGGCGGCGCACCCATCGTCTGCCACTTCGACGTCGTTCCCGGCAACTACACCGTCACCGCATGGATCGGCGACAGCGCCGCGGCGGGCAACACCTCGATGTCCGTGGAGGCCCGCCGCCGCGTCCTGCCCGCGGTCGACACCGCGGCCGGCACGCTCACCCAGCACACCTTCACCATCAACGTGCGGCAGCCGGAGGGCCAGCCGACGGGCCAAGGCGGGACGGGCACTCCCGGACTGGACATCACCTTTGCCGGAACGGCGCCGCGGCTGTCCGGCCTGACGGTGCAGGCGGCGACCGACCCCCTGGTGGTGTACCTGGCGGGGGACTCCACGACATGTGACCAGATGCTCGCTCCGTGGACCGGCTGGGGCCAGATCCTGCCCACGCATGTGACGGCGGGCGCGGCCATCGCCAACTACGGGGACTCCGGCGAGAGCTCGGGGAGCTTCCTGCGCAACTCGGCGCTGTTCCCCACCATGAAGCCACTGATCAAGAGCAACGACCTGGTACTCATCCAGTTCGGACACAACGACAAGTCCACGTCGGCATCGGCGTTCCGCAGCAACCTCACCTCCATGATCAACCAGGTGCGGGAAAAGGGCGGCGACCCCGTTCTCGTCACACCACCGGTGCGGCGGCAGTTCAACGGTGACCGGCTCACTCCCACCGCGCTCCATGTCAACGGCGTGGGCGTCGACCTGCCGGCCGAGATGCGCAGGATCGGCTCCGCGCTCAACGTGCCGGTCATCGACCTGACCGCCATGAGCAAAGCGCTGGTGGAGTCGCTGGGGCCGACCAGCTCCGCCGCGCTCTACCTGCGCCAGTCGGAGGACGGGGTCACGGACAACACCCACTTCTCCGAGTACGGCGCCGGGAAGATGGCGGACCTGGTCGTCGAGGGGGTCCGCGAACACAACCTGTCCCTGGTCAGCCATCTGCAACCCAGGAGGGTTCCGTGAGACAGCCTTTCCACGCACCGGCCGCACCGAGACGTCCGTTGCGCCGCCGCACGATATTCGTCCTCGTCGGCGCACTGATCGCCAGCTGCCTCGCGGCGATCGTGGGACCGTCGGCGAATGCGGCCGTGATCGATCCGGGCGCGTACTACCAGCTCGTGGCGCGGCACAGCGGCAAAGCAATCGGCATCGCCGACCAGTCGACCGCCGACGGCGCCGCCGTCCAGCAGCAGACCCGCGCCGACCAGGCCGCCCAGCAGTTCCAGTTCGTCGACTCCGGCAGCGGCTACTACAAGCTCCGGGCCCGGCACAGCGGCAAGGTGGTGGACGTCTCCTCGGCGTCCACGGCGAACGGCGCGAACGTCATCCAATGGACCGACACCGGCGGCACCAACCAGCAATTCCGCGTCGTGGACACCGACAGCGGATACGTCAAGCTCATCAACCACAACAGCGGCAAGGCGCTGGAGGTCTGGGAGCGCTCCACCGCCGACGGCGCGCGGATCTCCCAGTACACCGACACGGGCGCCACCAACCAGCAGTGGCAACTGGTCCGTGTCGACGCGGCACCGGTCCCGAAGTACGCCGGCTATCTGTTCACCTACTTCACCGGTGAGAACACCTCCGCCGGCGAGCAGGTCTACTTCGCGCTCAGCCAGGGCAATGACCCGACCCGGTGGCGCCACCTGAACGACGGACGGCCCGTGCTGACCTCGACCGTGGGCACCCGCGGCGTGCGCGATCCGTTCATCATCCGCTCACCGGAGGGTGACAAGTTCTACCAGATCGCCACCGACCTGCGGATGTACGGCAACGGCAACTGGGACCAGGTCCAGCGGACGGGCAGCAAGTCCATCGTGGTCTGGGAGTCGACCGACCTGGTGAACTGGAGCGCGCCACGCCTGGCACGCATCTCACCGGACACGGCCGGCAATACGTGGGCCCCGGAGGCATACTACGACGAAGAACTCGGCAAGTACGTCGTCTTCTGGGCGTCGAAGCTGTACTCGGCCGGCGATCCGAACCACACCGGCAGCAGCTACAACCGAATGATGTACGCCACCACATCCGACTTCCGGACCTTCAGCGCCCCACAGGTCTGGGTCGACAAGGGCTACTCGACGATCGACTCGACGCTGATCAAGCACGACAGCACGTACTACCGCTTCACGAAGGACGAGCGGAGCGCGTCGCAGACCGCGTGCGGCAAGTTCATCCTCGCGGAGAAGTCGGCGACCATCCTCAACCGCACCTACTCGTTCGTCGCCGAATGCCTCGGGAACAACGCGATCAGCCAGGGCGAGGGCCCGTTGGTCTTCAAATCGAATACCGACGAGCGCTGGTACATGTTCATCGACGAGTACGGCGGGCGGGGCTACGTCCCGTTCACGACCACCGACCTGAACGTCCGGCAATGGGCGCCCGTCTCCGGCTACTCCCTGCCCGGCCGGCCGCGCCACGGCACCGTCCTCCCCGTCACCCAGGCCGAGTACGACCGGCTGCTACAGCGCTGGGGCTGAGCCGCCCCGTCGTGGAGCGACCGAAACGATCAGTGTCGAAAGGGCTCCGACATGTCCGGTACTCGCTACCGCGTCCTCCTGGCCGTACTGATGGCGCTGTGCACGGCGCTGTCTGTTGGCATCGCGCAGCCGGCCTCCGCCGCACCGGGCCGCCCGTACACCAATCCGATCAAGGCTCAGAAGGGGGCCGATCCCTGGCTCGAGTACTACAACGGCAACTACTACCTGATCACGACGACGTTCACCAACAAGTTGCTGATGCGCAAGGCGCCGACGCTGGCCGGGCTCGCCACCGCGCCCAGCGTGCAGGTCTGGGAGGACAGCACGTCCTCGCGCGGGACCAACTTCTGGGCCCCCGAGATCCACTTCATCGACGGCCGGTGGTACCTGTACTACTCCGCCGGCCAGGTCGGCGCCGCCTGCTGCGACAGCCAGCGCACCCACGTGCTGGAGAGCGCCGGCGCCGACCCGATGGGCCCGTACACGTACAAGAACATGCTCGCCGGCTCCAATCTCACTCCGGGTGGCTGGCTCATCGACGCCAGCGTGCTGCGTCTGAGCGGCTCGCTCTACCTGCTCGGCAGCGGGTTCGTGAGCGGCGGTGCGCAGAGCCTGGTGATCGCGCCGATGAGCAACCCGTACACCCTCGCCAGCAGCACGTTCAGCGTCATCTCGCAGCCGACCAACTCGTGGGAGCGGTCCGGCGCGCCGGTCAACGAAGCCCCGGTGGCGCTGCAACGCAACGGCCAGACCTTCGTCACCTTCTCGGCGAGCTCGTGCCAGACCGCCGACTACAAGCTGGGCCTGCTCACCTACAACGGCGGCGACCCGCTGTCCGCCTCGTCCTGGACCAAGGCAGCCGGTCCGGTCTTTCAGCGCAACGACGCCAACAGGGCCTACGGGCCCGGTCACAATGGCTTCTTCACCTCCCCGGACGGCACCGAGAACTGGATCGTCTACCACGCGAACTCGGCCTCCAACGGTGGCTGCGGCAACGCGCGGACCACCCGGGCGCAGAAGTTCACCTGGAACGCGAACGGGACGCCGAACCTCGGGACTCCGGCGGCAACCGGCGTGACGCTCGCCGGCCCGGCCGGCGAGACCGTGACCACGCCGTCCGCGTACCGGATCGTCAACCGCCACAGCGGCAAATGCCTTGACGTGTCCGGCGCCTCCGGCGCGGACGGCGCGGACGTCATCCAGTGGACCTGCACCGGCGGCACCAACCAGCAGTGGCGCATCGAGGATCTCGGCGATGACACCAGCCGGCTGGTCAATGTCCGCAGCGGCAAGGCGCTCGACGTCGACGCCTGCGGCACCGCCGACGGCACCAATATCCAGCAGTGGTCGTGGCTGAACAACAACTGCCAGAAATATCGCATGCCCGTCACCGATCAGGGCGGCTGGGTGCGGCTGACCAACGTCAACAGCGGCAAGGTCGCCGACGTGCCCGGCTGCGGCACCGCCGACGGATCCGCAGTACGCCAGTGGCGCTGGCTCAACAACAACTGCCAGCAGTGGCAGCTGCAACCCGTCTGAGGAAGGAGCGACCGATGCGCAGACGTACCTTCCTCGCCGTCCCCGCACTGGGCGCGGCGGCCACGGCAACCCTGCTGACCGGATCAGCGGCATGGGCGTCACCTCCGGTGACGTACACGAACTCGCTGATCGCACGGCGGGCCGACCCGCACATCTTCCGGCACACCGACGGCTACTACTACTGCACCGCGACGGTGCCCGAGTACGACCGGATCATCCTGCGCCGGGCATCGACGCTGCAAGGGCTGGGCGGCGCGAGCGAGTCGGTGATCTGGCGCAAGCACGCCAGCGGGGACATGGGTGCCCACATCTGGGCGCCGGAGATCCACTTCATCGACGGCAAGTGGTACATCTACTTCGCCGCGGGCCGCAGCAACGACGTCTGGCGGATCCGGATGTGGGTGCTGGAGAACAGCAGCGCCGACCCGTTCACCGGCACGTGGACCGAAAAGGGGCGCATCGTCACCAACGCGGACACGTTCTCCCTGGACGCGACCACATTCGCGTACAACAGCACCCGCTACCTGGCCTGGGCCCAGCAGGACCCGACGATCGGCAACAACAGCAGCCTTTTCCTGGCGCCGATGAGCAACCCGTGGACGATCTCCGGCACCCCGGCACGGCTGAGCGCGCCGACGCTGTCGTGGGAGACGAAAGGGCACAAGGTCAACGAAGCCCCGTCGGTGCTCATCCGCAACGGCAGGGTGTTCCTGACCTACTCGGCCAGCGCCACGGACAGCAACTACTGCATGGGAATGCTGACCGCTCCGGTGACCGCCGACCTGATGAACCCGGCGTCGTGGAGCAAGAGGCAGCAGCCGGTGTTCAGGAGCAACGCCGCGACGAGCCAGTACGGCCCGGGGCACAACTCGTTCACGGTCTCCGAGGACGGCCAGAGCGACATCCTCGTCTACCACGACCGCAGCTACCGCGACATCAGCGGCGATCCGCTCAACGACCCGAACCGGCGGACCCGCATCCAGAAGCTGTACTGGAACGCCGACGGCACGCCGAACTTCGGCATCCCGGTGCCGGACGGGGTGACGCCGTACCGGTTCAGGTCGTACAACTTCCCGGACCGCTACATCCGGCAGGTCTCGTTCCGCGGACGGATCGACGCGGATATGACGAACCTGGCCGAGTCGCAGTTCCGTATGGTCACCGGGCTGGCCGGAAGCGGCACGGTGTCGCTGGAGTCAACCAGCAATCCCGGCTATTACCTGCGGAACCGGAACTACGAGATCTGGCTGGACAAGAGCGACGGCACGACCGGGTTCAAGAACAGTGCGAGCTTCACCCGGCGGGCAGGCCAGGCCGACCCGGCCGCGGTGAGCTTCGAGTCCGTCAGCACCCCGGGCCGCTACCTGCGCCACTACAGCTACGCGCTCTACGCCCAGCCGCTGAGCACCGCCACCGACCGCGCGGACGCCACTTACCACCTGGAGTAGCCGTCATGCGACTGAAGTCTGCCATCGCGGCCTTATGCCTGCTCATCAGTACGTTCGTTGTGGCTCAAGGGAATTCGGCGCACGCGGCGGCGGCGCGGTACGAGGCGGAGAGCGCCGCCGCCAGTTGCGTCGGCACCATCGATGCGGACTGGTCCGGGTTCTCCGGCACCGGCTTCTGCAACACGGACAATGCCGTCGGGGCGCACGCACAATTTGCCGTGAGCGCGGCGACGGCGGGCACAGCCACGCTCGGCATACGCTTCGCCAACGGTGGAACAACCGCGCGCCCGGCAGACGTTCTGGTCGACGGCGCGACCGTCCAAAGTGTCTCGTTCGAGCCCACCGGTTCCTGGTCGTCCTGGACGACGAAAACGCTCACGGTGCCGGTGAGCGCCGGAGACCACATCATCCGTATCAGGTCGGCTGCCGCCACCGGGCTGCCCAACATCGACTATCTGGACTTCAATCTCGGGGGCGGGCTTCCGGGCAGTTTCCAGTGGAGCTCCAGCGGGATACTCATCTCGCCGAAATCCGATGCGACGCACAACATCCGCGCACTCAAGGATCCGTCGGTCGTGCACCACAACGGCCGGTATCACGTCTTCGCCACGACCACCAACCAAAGTGGCGCATACAGCATGGTGTATCTGAACTTCACCGACTGGTCGCAGGCGAATTCTGCCACGCAGCACTACCTCGACCAGACCGCGATCGGCGGCGGCTACAAAGCGGCGCCCCAGGTATTCTACTTCGCGCCGCAGCAAAAGTGGTATCTCGTCTTCCAGACCGGATCGAACGCGGCGTACTCGACGACGTCCGACATCAGCAACCCGCGGTCGTGGAGCGCGCCGAAGCCTTTCTACGCCGACGGAATGCCGCAGATCATCAGGGACAACATCGGCAACGGTTACTGGGTCGACTTCTGGGTGATCTGTGACAGCGTGAAATGTTACCTGTTCTCCTCCGACGACAACGGCCACCTGTACCGGTCGGAGACCTCACTGTCAAACTTCCCCAACGGCTTCGGTAACACCGTCATCGCCATGCAGGACAGCGCTCGATATCCGCTGTGGGAAGCGGCCAACGTGTACCGCTCAGCGAGCTCGCAATATCTGCTCATAGTCGAGGCGATCGGCTCCGGCGGCAAGCGCTACTTCCGCTCGTGGACGTCACCGGCCATCACCGGACCGTGGACGGCGCTGGCCGTGACAGAGGCCAGTCCGTTCGCCGGCGCGGCGAACGTGACATTCAGCGGCACGACGTGGACGCGCGACATCAGCCATGGCGAGATGATCCGCAACGGCATCGACCAGACACTGCCCATCAGCCCGTGCGGGATGCGGTACCTGTATCAGGGCAAAGACCCGAATGCCGGCGACCCGTACAGCCTGCTGCCGTGGCGGCTCGGCCTGCTCACCCAAACGAACTCGACCTGCTGAGGTCGCCATGAAAAGTCGACTGCTCGCCGTGATGGCCGCGATGATAACGGCTGTCGCCGGCACTGCCGCGATCGAACCCCCGGCTCCGGCGGCCGCAACGTGACCGTGAACGGCTCGACGGAATACCAGAAGATCGATGGCGTCGGCGCCGGCGGTGTGCAGCGGCACCATCGACGCCGACTGGCCCGGCTGTTCGGGCACCGGGTTCTGCGACGGTGACAACGCCGCCGGCGCCTATGCACAGTTCACCGTGAGCGCGGCCGGCGCGGGCACCGCCACCATCGCGGTCAGGTTCGCCCATGGCACCACGACTGGCCCGGCCCGCGGATCTCATCGTCACAACCTCGACGAGGGCAGCAACATCATCCGCTTCAACCCCACCGGCGCCGGCGGTCTGCCGAACCTCGACTGCGTCGAACTCGCCCCGGGCTGAACAGCACCCGCATTCCTCCGATCACACCTTCAGGAGTTGTCATGCAAACGGCAGGCAGAACGGCGCTCACCGGCATACTCGGCCTCGGGTTGGCCCTCACCACCGTCTCCCCGGCGGCGGCCGCCCACCATCTGACCGACGGGACCTCGGTCGAGCTGATCGCCCGGCATTCGGGCAAGTGCGCCGACGTCGTCAGCGCCTCGACGGCCGACGGCGCCGAGGTCGGCCAGTACACGTGCAATGACGGGCTGAATCAACTGTGGCGCATCCGCGACCTCGGCAACGGGTATGTGCGGCTCGCCGCCCGCCACTCCGGCAAGTGCCTGGACGTCTCGGATGCCTCTGCCGCCGACAACGCGGCGGTCATCCAGTGGTCGTGCTCCTCCAGGACCAACCAGCAGTGGAAGATCGAGAACACCGGCGCCGGCCACACCCGGCTGATGGCGCGGCACTCCGGCAAATGCCTCGAGGTCCCGGGCGCCTCGACCGCCAACGGCACCCGCCTCCGGCAGCAGACCTGCGGCACCGGGTCCAACCAGCAGTGGGAGCTGAACACGGTGTCGAACCCCGCGATCCCGGGACTGTTCGCCGACCCCAACATCGTGCGGTTCGGCGACACGTACTACCTCTACGCGACCACCGACGGCTTCGCCGGCTGGTCGGGCACCCAGTTCCGGGCCTTCTCCTCCAAGGACCTGGTCAACTGGACCGACCACGGGGTGATCCTGGACGTCGACAGCGACATCGCATGGGCGGACAACTCGGCCTGGGCCCCGGGCATCGCCGAGAAGAACGGCAAGTACTACTTCTACTTCTCGGCCGGTCGCGCCAGCGGCGACACCCGCAAGCACCTGGGTGTGGCGGTGGCCGACTCACCCACCGGCCCGTTCCGCGACGCCCTCGGCAAGCCGCTCGTGCCGGCCGGCTCCTATGCGGGCCAGATGATCGACCCGGCCGTATTCACCGACGCCGACGGCAGGTCGTACCTGTACTGGGGCCAGGGCTCCTCGCACCAGGTGCCGCTGAACAGCGACATGGTCTCGTTCAACTCCTCGCAGGTGCGCACCTACCGGCCAGCGAACTACAACGAGGGCAGCTTCGTCGCCAGGCGCGGCAACACGTACTACTTCATGTGGTCGGAGAACGACACCCGTTCAGAGGACTACCAGGTCGCCTACGCCACCGGCTCCTCACCGACCGGGCCCTGGAGCAACCGCGTCGGGACGATCCTCCAGAAGGACCTGAGCCAAGGCATCAAGGCCACCGGTCACCACTCGGTCGTCCAGGTCCCCGGCACCGACCAGTGGTACATCGCCTACCACCGCTTCGCCATCCCGAACGGCGACGGCACCCACCGCGAAACCATGATCGACCGCCTGTACTTCAACGCCGATGGCAGCATCCGACCGGTCGTGCCGACCATTGACGGCGTCGACCCGATATAGGGATCTTCATCAGCGGGGCTATGACGACGTGAGGTCGGGTGGGCAGTGTCCAGCAGGCGGGCGTCTTCGGACTCGGTGAAGCCTTTGCGGCGGCCGTGGCATGGGCCGCGGTCGCGTTCACGGCGGATGCGGTGGATCAGACGGTCGCGCCATCCGCGACCGCCAGAACCAGGCGTATCGAGGTCTATCCCTATTCGCCTCCCTGCACGACCCCGCCTCCCGCACCTACTACGACAAATGCCGAGGCCGCGGGAAGACCCACACCCAAGCCCTCCTTCGCCTGGCCCGGCACCGCATCAGCGTCCTGTTCGCCATGCTCCGAGACGGCACCTTCTACGAACCCAGACCCCCACGCCTCGCTTGACGAAACACATGGAGGCACCCCCGGGGGCAGTGCCTTGGCGGTCTGCGCGCGGTGGTGCTGGAGCACGTCGTTGATGCCCAGCGCGGTGGCGCTGGTGGCTGCCGGGTGCAGGGCGAGCTGCCGGCGGAACCGCTCCGGGCGCCGGTCGACCATTTCGGTTCGGCGGCGGGAGGCCACGCCCATGACGAGGTGGACGCGCTCGGCGGCCCTCCCGAGTTCCCGGTTTCCAGCGGTGGGGTGGCAACGAGGGATGCTGCCCACGATCAGGGGCGATCCTCGGCGTTTGCCCAGTAGTTCCGCAGGATCTCCTGAACCCAATGCGGCACGCGGACTTCCCCGCGGGGCCCCATGGCGGGGAACCAAGGAGCAAGGTCGATGACCGGAGTTCCACCGACCGCGTCGAGATCGGTGACATACAGGTCCCGGCCTTCGACGCGCAAAAGCCGCGGGTGGGAGGCGGCCAACTGATTCGGCCTCCTGTGGTTGCGGTGCACGAAGGTGCCGGTAGGAGGCCGTGACGGATTGTTCCGGGGACGGCGGGCGTGAAGTGCCGCATCCCCCGGGGCCGCGCGATGAAAGTGCCATGTGACCTGCCGGTGGGAGAACTCTTCGATTGGCCGCACGTTCGTCCTGCCTGCCCGTGGTGCAAGGAGACAAACCCAGCGGGTCTGTCTGGGCATGCGGATTGCGCACATAGGCGGCGGGGTTGGGCGCGGGACGCAGACCCAGGGGGTCGCGGCTGGTGTAGCGGGCGGTCTCGGGGGCGTAGTAGCGGCGCACGTTGTAGTGGAGGCCGGACTCCGGGTCGTGGTACTGGCCGGGGAAGCGCAGCGGTGTGTACGCGGTGGAGCCGCGCGCCCAGGTGGTGGTGCCCCACAGGGTGGTGCGGGTGCGCCAGGCGGTCCGGCCCTCGTCGTCGACCAGTTCCCTGGGGGCGCAGCACGATCTCACCGGACCCTGTACCGGGCCCCGCAGGCCAGGGCGGCGTCAGGCAGTCTACGACCGGATCGGTCCGTGGCACGGCGGCCCGGGTTCGTCCCGCGGGTAGCTGCCGTCCGAGTGCTGCACCACGCCTCCGGTCCAGCCGCTCCCCTCGAGCGTGAGCCCGACGGAAGACATCGCGGCCGTCCTCGTGCCCCATCCCCCCGCGATCGCAGCGATGGCCGCGAAGCGGCACGATCCGGCCCGCGCTTGGGCCGTGTGTGGTCCGGATCTTCTGGTCGGAGGTGGGATACCGGCGGGAGAGATCGGGAGGAGAACCACAGAACGCTTCGCGGCTCGAGCTTCCGCTCCGGAAGGCGCCTGACCCGCGTCACCGCAGGTCAGGCGCGTCCGCGTGGCTCGTCAGAACAGCCCCGTCGCCTCCGTCGAGTAGCTCACGAGCAAGTTCTTCGTCTGCTGGTAGTGCTCCAGCATCATCTTGTGCGTCTCCCGGCCGATCCCGGAGTTCTTGTAGCCGCCGAACGCCGCGTGTGCCGGGTAGGCGTGGTAGCAGTTGGTCCACACGCGGCCCGCCTGGATGGCGCGGCCCGCGCGGTACGCGGTGTTGCCGTTGCGGGTCCACACGCCGGCGCCGAGGCCGTACAGGGTGTCGTTGGCGATGGCGACGGCGTCGTCGAAGTCGTCGAAGGCGGTCACCGACACCACGGGGCCGAAGATCTCCTCCTGGAAGATCCGCATGCTGTTGCGGCCCTCGAAGACGGTGGGCGCCACGTAGTAGCCGCCGGACAGGGCGCCGCCGAGGTCCACCCGTTCCCCGCCGGTGAGCAGCTTGGCGCCCTCCCGCACGCCGATGTCCACATAGGACAGGATCTTCTCCAGTTGGTCGTTGCTGGCCTGCGCGCCGACCATGGTGTCGGTGTCCAGCGGGTTGCCCTGCCGGATGGAGCGCACCCGTTCCAGGCAGTCGCCGAGGAAGCCGTCGTGGATCGACGCCTGCACCAGCGCCCGGGACGGACAGGTGCACACCTCGCCCTGGTTGAGGGCGAACATGGCGAAGCCCTCGAGCGCCTTGTCGTAGAACTCGTCCGGCTCGGCGGCCACGTCGGCGAAGAAGATGTTGGGGCTCTTGCCGCCCAGCTCCAGCGTGACCGGGATCAGGTTCTGGCTCGCGTACTGCATGATGAGCCGGCCCGTGGTGGTCTCGCCGGTGAACGCCACCTTGGCCACGCGGGGGTTGGACGCCAGCGGCTTGCCCGCCTCGACGCCGAACCCGTTGACGACGTTGAGCACGCCGGGCGGCAGCAGGTCGCCGATCAGGTCCATCAGGTACATGATCGAGGCGGGGGTCTGCTCCGCGGGCTTGAGCACCACCGCGTTGCCCGCGGCCAGGGCGGGGGCGAGCTTCCAGCACGCCATGAGGATGGGGAAGTTCCACGGGATGATCTGCCCGACCACGCCGAGCGGCTCGTGGAAGTGGTAGGCGACCGTGTCGTCGTCCAGTTGCGAGATGCCGCCCTCCTGGGCGCGGACCACCCCGGCGAAGTACCGGAAGTGGTCCACGGCCAGCGGCAGGTCGGCGGCGAGGGTCTCGCGCACCGGCTTGCCGTTGTCCCAGGTCTCGGCGACGGCGAGCTCGACCAGGTGCTTCTCCATGCGGTCGGCGATGCGGTTCAGCACGGCGGCGCGCTCGGCGGGCGGGGTGCGCCCCCAGGCGGGCGCGGCGGCGTGGGCCGCGTCCAGGGCGAGTTCGACGTCGGCCGCGGTGCCCCGGGCGACCTCGGTGAAGACCTCGCCGGTGACGGGGGACGGGTTCTCGAAGTAGCCGCCCTCGACCGGAGCGACGCGCTTGCCGCCGATCCAGTTGTCGTAGCGCGACGCGTAGGTCGCGGGGCTGCCGGGACTGCCCGGGGCCTCGTAGACCGTCATGTACCTGCCTCCTCCTGCGATGACGGTGCCGCGGACGACGTGGTCCGCGCTGCTGCGCAGTGGTGCCGGGAACTGCTGCGGCGACGGTGGCCCCGGCGCGGGGCGACCGGTCCGCACGGCACGGTACTGCGGCATCGCCGCTTCGGAAATGGCGCAGGTGTTCCCGCCTCGGTCGAGCGGGCGTTTGCCGGTCGGGGAACCGGGCACCCGCACCCCGACAGGGAAATCCCGCCCGAGCGGCGGGTACACGCGACAGCGAGAGGAGCGGGCATGGCGGACACCGCCGGCGTCATGCGCGAGATCCTGTCGCAGTTCAGTGAGTTGACGGGTCATCAGCCCGAGGCGGTGACCTCGATGCGGCGGGACGAGGACGGCTGGGTCCTGCGCGCCGAGGTGCTGGAACTGCGACGCGTTCCCGACACGATGAGCCTGATGGCGAGCTACGAGGTGCGGGCCGACCCCGACGGCGGCCTCACCGGATGGGAACGCGTCGCGCGCTACGAGCGCGGCCGGGCCGACCGGCGCTGACCGGGCACGGCTCGCGGCGTTCCCGCGGGTGCCGCCGGCGCGGCCACGGCCGTCCGGCGTGACCCGGCGGCTCATCAGCGGCCGGCACTCCGGTCCGAACGGCCACGGCCGCCCACAATAAGCCGGATATTCCCGGAAAACCACCAGAAGAAGGTGATTCCAGCCATGACCATCGCGGCAGCCGAGCAGACGCAGACCTACGGCGCGCGCGGCGGCGGAGGCGGTGGCAGCGCTTCGCTGTACGACGTCCTGGAGCTCATTCTGGACCGCGGCCTGGTGATCGACGTGTTCGCACGCGTCTCGCTGGTCGGCATCGAGATCCTCAAGGTCGACGTGCGCATAGTCGTCGCCAGCGTCGACACCTACCTGCGCTTCGCCGAGGCGTGCAACCGCCTCGACCTGGAGAGCGGCCCCAACAAGAGCGCCTCGCTCCCCGAACTCGTGGGCGACATGCAGGAGAGCGGCGCCCGGCACAAGACCAAGGGGGCCATCGGCGGAGCCGCGCAGAGCGTCACCGACTCGCTTCGGCAGGTCCGGGAGGACGCGAGCGCCAAGCTCGAGGAGATGCGCCCCAAGACCCGGCGCACCACCACGAGCCGCGGCAAGTCCGAGAAGGAGGAAGAGAAGGAGGCGGGTGAGTGAGCAGCTACGTCTACGCCATCGTGCGCGCCGGTCACCGCTTCGGTGACGAGCCGCTGCTCGGCGTCGGCGAGCCCGCCGCCCAGGTGCGGCCGGTCACCGAGGGCCGACTCACCGCGGTGGTCAGCGACGCCCCCGAGGGCCTGCGGGCCAAGCGCCGCGACCTGCTGGCCCACCAGCGGGTGCTGGCGGCGCTGGACGGGGCCGGACCGGTGCTGCCCATGCGGTTCGGCAGCGTGGCCGACGACGACGCCGCCGTGCGGATGGTGCTGCACGAGCGCACCGAGCACTTCCTGAAGCGGCTGGAGGAACTCGACGGCCGGGTGGAGTTCAACGTCAAGGCGGTGCACCACGAGGAGCAGGTGCTGCGCCGGATCGTCTCCACCGACCAGCGGATACGGGAGCTCAACGCCCGCACCCGCGCCGGCGCCTCCCACGAGGACAAGCTGCGCCTGGGCGAACTGGTCGCCGGTGCGGTGCGCGAGCAGCAGGCGCGGGACGCCGAGCTGGTCCGCGGCCGGCTGCGCCCGCTCGCCGAGGCCGAGGCCACCGCGCCCGAAGTGGGCGACTGCCTGTGCAACTACTCCTTCCTCGTGGACCGCGCCGCCGCCGACAGGTTCCGGGACGCGGCGGCCGAGCTGGAGAAGGCGAACGAGCACCTCCAGGTGCGCGTCCACGGGCCGCTGCCTCCGTACAGCTTCGTCGAGCCCGCGCTCCGGACGGCCTGACCATGGGTCTGATCGGTGAGCTGCTCCTCCTCCCGGCCGCGCCCGTGCGCTGCGCGGGCTGGGTGATCCGCCAGGTCGTGGAGACGGCCGAGCGGGAGTACTACGACCCGGCCGCGATCACGCGCGAACTGCGGGCCCTCGAGGAGGACCTGGTGCAGGGGCGCATCGGCGAGGAGGAGTTCGACCGCCGGGAGGACGAGCTGCTCGACCGGCTCGACGAGGCCAGGCGCCGCCAGGCGCCGCCCGGAAGGAGTACCCGACCGTGACGAACCCGACGCCGAGAGCCCACGGCTCCACGGCCTCCGGCTTCCCCGACTTCGACGGGCCCGGCGTCCGCGGCTCCGGCGTACCCGCGCGCAGCGTGTACGCCGAGGGCGGCGGCGCCAACCTCGCCGACATCCTGGAGCGGGTGCTCGACAAGGGCATCGTCATCGCCGGTGACATCAGGATCAACCTGCTCGACATCGAACTGCTCACCATCAAGCTGCGGCTGCTGGTCGCCTCGGTGGACCGGGCCAGGGAGATGGGCATCGACTGGTGGGAGCACGACCCCGCCCTGTCGTCCGGAGCGGCCAAGCGCGAGGAGCGCGAGCAGCGGGCGCTCGCCGAGGAGAACCGGGAGCTGCGGGCCCGGCTCGCCGCCCTGGAGGCCGGGGCGGCGGACCGGGTCGCTCCCGCCGCCTCCGCCGCCGCTCCCCCGGCCGTCCCCGCGACCGAGTACGGGGCGGGCGAGTACGGGGCGGCCGAGGCGGAGGAGGAGCACAAGCGATGAGCGTGTACCTGTACGCCGTCGCCGGGCGGGCCGACGACGCGCGCCTGGCGGGCGTGCGCGGGGTCGCGGGCGAGGCGGTGCGGCCGGTGCGGGACGAGCACACCGGCCTGGTGGCGCTGGTGGGCGACGTCCCGCCGGAGGAGTTCTCCGAGAGCGCGCTGCGCGAGCGGCTGGAGGACCTCCGGCACCTGGAGGCGCTGGCCAGGGCCCACCACGGCGTGGTGGACGCGGTTGCCTCGCACGCCACGGTGCTGCCGCTGCGCCTGGCCACCGTCTACCGCGACCGGGACCGGGTCCGCGAGGTGCTGCGCGAGCGGGACGCGGAGTTCAGGGCCGCGCTGGAGCGCCTGGACGGGCGGGTCGAGTGGGGCGTGAAGGTCCACGCCGAGCCCGCGGCCGACACACCCGCGACCGCGCCGGCGGCCGACGAGGAACCGGCGGCCGCCGGCGGCCGGGCCTACCTCCAGCGGCGGCTGCGCGAGCGCCACCGGCGGGAGGACGGCCTGCGGCGCGCGGCCGAGCTGGCCCGGCGCATCGACGAGGCGCTGCGGACCCTCGCCGACGACGTCCGCCACCACCGCGCGCAGGACCCGAAGCTGTCCGGGGCGCGCGGCCAGATGGTGCTCAACGCCGCCTACCTGGTCCCCCGCGCCCGCGAACACGCCTTCACCGCCCGGGTCAGGGAGCTCGCGGCCCGCGAGACCGCGGCGCGGGTGGAGCTGACCGGGCCGTGGGCCCCCTACTCGTTCACCCCGCAGGAGGACCGGGCAGGGGGGCGGGCACCCGCGTGAGCACGCTGCCCCTGACGACCGCCGAGAGCCGGGAGGTGGCGCTGGTCGACCTCCTGGACCGGCTGCTCGCGGGCGGAGTGGTGATCACCGGGGACGTCACGCTGAGCATCGCGGACGTGGACCTGGTGCGGATCTCGCTCAACGCGGTGATCACCTCCGTGCGGGCCGACATCCCTTCGCCCTGGGACAGGTGGGACAACCCATGACCGAGGCCTACAAGCTGCCGCGCCGGATCGAGACCGACCGGGACACGGTCGAGCGCGACCTGATGAAGCTGGTCCTGACCGTGGTGGAGCTGCTGCGCCAGCTCATGGAGCGCCAGGCCCTGCGCCGGGTGGACCAGGGCGGCCTCACCGAGGACCAGGAGGAGCGGATCGGCCTCACCCTGATGCTCCTGGACGAGCGCATGGCCGAGCTCCGCGACCGCTACGGCCTCCGCCCCGAGGACCTCAACCTCGACCTGGGCCCCCTCGGCCCCCTGCTGCCCCGCGAGGAGTAGGCGCCGGGGCCCGCCGGGCCCTCTGGCACGGCGACCCCTGAGCGCGGAAACCCCTGAGCACGCGGAAAACGGCCGCTCCCCCGGAGGCCGGGTGGGGGAGCGGCCGGTGCTCGCCGGTCATGCCGCGTCGGCGAGCAGTCCTTCCCGCAGGTCGTTGCACGTCCTGCTGATCAGACGGGACACGTGCATCTGCGATATCCCGACGATGTCGGCGATCTGGGTCTGGGTGAGGTCCTTGAAGAACCGCAGGTACAGGATGCGCCGCTCCCGCTCGGGCAGCTCCGCGAGCAGCGGTTTGAGCGACTCCCGGTTCACCACCAGTTCCATGGTGGAGTCGGGGCCGCCGATGGTGTCGGCGATGGAGAAGTCGTCGTACCCGGGCATCGGGGCGTCTATGGAGACGGTGCTGTAGGCGTCCTGCGCCTCCATCCCCAGCAGCACGTCCTCCTCGGACAGGCCGGTGTACCCGGCCAGCTCCCTGACGGTGGGGCCGCGCCCCTCGAGCTCCTGGAGGAGTTCGTTGCGGGCCGAGCGGGTCCTGTTGCGCAGCTCCTGCACCCGCCGGGGCACGTGCAGGCTCCACAGATGGTCGCGGAAGTGCCGCTTCAGCTCGCCGACGATGGTGGGGATGGCGAACGACTCGAACGCGGTCCCCCGGTCCGGCTGGTAGCGGTCCACCGCCTTGACCAGGCCCAGCGCCGCGACCTGGACGAGGTCCTCCTGGTTCTCCCCCCGGTTGCGGAACCGGCGCGCCAGCCTCTCCGCCACCGGCATCCACGCGCAGGTGATGGCCTTGCGGAGCTCGTCGCGCTCGGGCCCCTCGGGCATCGTGGCCAGCCTGCGGAACTCCTCCGCGGTGTCTGGGGTGTCATCGTGGCGCCGACGGGTCGCCTCTGTGGTAGCCATGCGTCTCCCGTGCCTTTCGATCTCGGGGGGACAGCCGCGCGGACGCCAGGAGGCTCGGGGACTTCCGGACGCGCACGTCCCGCGCGGAGCCCTGAAAGACCTCTCCAACGAAACGTGCCTCTGGTCCGAAGCACCGCTGAGCGCCTGCCCCCCGGCCCCGGGGGTAAACGGCCCCTCGAGGGGAATTCGGAGCCGGAGATTCCGGTTCCGGGCAGCTCCCGCGAGCGCCGAACGCACTCGCGAGGCCCGGTTTTCCCACTATGACCGCGCCGGGCACGGCCCGCACGTCGAGACGCCCGGCACCCCGGCCGGCGCACCGCGGCCCCGCCCCCCCGCGCGGGCCCGCCGGGGCTCGGGCGCCCGCCGCCGGTCGCCCCGCGCGGCGTTCACCCGTTCGCCGGACGGACGGTGGCCGGTTCGCCCATGTCCGGGGCCTCGCGGCGCCCGCCGGTACGGGAGTGACGCATGCGGCGTGAGTACCCGGGGAAAGGAGTCGTACGCGCGGAACGCGACCGATCGGTGATTGGAGCGCCCATGGCCGCCGGCACCTCCTCAGCGCACGTGTCCGCACCACCGCCGGCCCGAGGGCGAGGGCGGCTCCTGGTGGGCTGGCTGACCACCACCGATCACAAGGTCATCGGCCACCTGTACCTGGTGACCTCCTTCTGCTTCTTCCTGATCGGCGGCCTGCTGGCGCTGTTCATGCGGGCCGAGCTGGCCCGGCCGGGCACGCAGGTGATGTCGAACGAGCAGTTCAACCAGGCGTTCACCATGCACGGCACGATCATGCTGCTGCTCTTCGCGACGCCGCTGTTCGCCGGGTTCGCGAACGAGATCATGCCGTTGCAGATCGGTGCCCCCGACGTGGCGTTCCCACGGCTGAACATGTTCTCGTACTGGCTGTTCCTCTTCGGCGGCCTGATCGTGCTGGGCAGTTTCCTCACCCCGCAGGGCCCGGCGTCCTTCGGCTGGTTCGCCTACGCGCCGCTGAACGGCGAGGTGCGCACACCGGGTGTGGGCGCCGACATGTGGATCATGGGCCTGGCGCTGTCCGGGTTCGGCACCATCCTGGGCGCGGTCAACTTCATCACCACGATCATCGGGATGCGCGCGCCGGGAATGACCATGTTCCGGATGCCGATCTTCACCTGGAACGTGCTGTTCACGTCCGTGCTGGTGCTGATCGCCTTCCCGGTGCTGGCCGCCGCGCTGCTGGCGCTGGAGGCGGACCGGCGGTTCGGCGCGCAGGTGTTCGCCCCGGAGAACGGCGGCGCGCTGCTGTGGCAGCACCTGTTCTGGTTCTTCGGCCACCCCGAGGTGTACATCATCGCCCTGCCGTTCTTCGGGATCATCACGGAGATCGTCCCGGTGTTCAGCCGCAAGCCCCTGTTCGGCTACCTCGGGATGGTCTGCGCGACCATCGCGATCACCGGCCTGTCCGTGGTGGTCTGGGCGCACCACATGTTCGCGACCGGAGCGGTCCTGCTGCCGTTCTTCTCATTCATGTCGTTTCTCATCGCCGTGCCGACCGGCATCAAGTTCTTTAACTGGATCGGCACGATGTGGAAAGGCTCGATCAGCTTCGAAAGCCCCATGCTGTGGGCGATCGGCTTCCTGGTCACCTTCCTCTTCGGCGGCCTGACCGGGGTCGTCCTGGCGTCGCCGCCGATGGACTTCCACGTCTCGGACACCTACTTCGTGGTGGGCCACTTCCACTACGTGGTGTTCGGCACCGTGGTGTTCGCGATGTTCGGCGGCTTCCACTTCTGGTGGCCGAAGTTCACCGGGAAGAAGCTGGACGAGCGGCTGAGCAGGATCCACTTCTGGACGCTCTTCGCCGGATTCCACACCACGTTCCTGGTCCAGCACTGGCTGGGCGCGGAGGGCATGCCGCGCCGGTACGCCGACTACCTGGGCTCCGAGGGCCTGACCACGCTGAACACCGTCTCGACCATCGGGTCGTTCCTGCTGGGCCTGTCCACCCTGCCGTTCCTGTACAACGTCTGGCGCACCGCGCGGTACGGGCCGCGGGTGGACGAGGACGACCCGTGGGGCTACGGCCGCTCGCTGGAGTGGGCCACCTCCTGCCCGCCGCCGCGGCACAACTTCGTCACCCTGCCGAAGATCAGGTCGGACTCCCCCGCGTTCGACCTGCACCACCCGGAGGTGGCGGCGCTGGAGGAGCCGCACAGCAACGAGCCGCCGCTCGCCGACGTCCTGGGCGGGCCCGAACTGGGCGAGAAGAGCGAGCGCACGGGGCGGAGACCGGAGCGGGACTGAACGCACCGCGCCGCCCGGGGGTCCACCGAACCCCCGGGCGGCGCTACCACAGTGCACACGCTCAGCCCCCGGGCGCCGCCCGTCACCGGACCGCGCCCGGGGCCCTTCACCAACCCGTGCCGACCTCTCGGCTCTTCGCTGCTGCCCGGCCCTCGGTCCGGCAAACCCCCTTCCCGGAAAGACATGCTCCGGAAGGGCGCGCGCGGGCGCAGACTGGAGGCAGGAGGAGCCATGAACGCACACTGGCGCCCGTTCCGCCGGGGCTCCGCCGCCACCGGGCGCAGCCCCTACCCGATCCGCCCCGGCCTCCCGGGCGACCCCGGGGAGCCCTCCTCCCCCACCGGGCCCCGCCGGGCCGAAGGCCGCCGCCCGCCCCGCCACGCCGCGCCCCGGCGCTCCCGGTCCGGCACCGAGCCCGTCAACGCGCGCAGCGCCGTGGGCCTGCGGATGCTGCTCAGCGCCGTGTACGCCCCCCTGTTCGCGGTGGGCGCGGCGGGGTTCTCCCTGGCCGCCGGCGACGCCCCGCCGGGCCGGTTCACCCGGTACGCCGTCCTGGCCGCCCTGTGCGCCGCCCTGACCGCGGCCGCCCTGGCCGACCTGGCGGTCCTGACCCACCGCCGACGACATCCGCACGGGCAGCACTGAGACGGGGCCCGGGGCGGTACTCGCCCCGGGCCCCGCACGGCCGCCGCGGCACGCGGGGCCGCCGCCCTGCCGTGCCCGCCGTCGCACCCTCGCCGTCCGCTCGCGGCTCGCGGTCCGCCGTTCGCGCTCCGTCGCCCGTCGGGCCGCCGCGTCCGGGACGCGGCGGCCGCCACCCTCAGTCCAGCGGCTGCCCCGCCCGCGCCCGAGCGCCCTCACGGGTGCGGTCGGCCGAGACCATGCGCGCCGGGTGCCTGCGCAGGTACTCGCGCTCCAGTGCCGCCATCCGCTCGCTGTGCGCGTTCAGCGCCTGCACGGTGCCGTGCAGCAGCGTCTCGTGGCGGGTGCGGTGGATGGTCTCCAGCTCCCGGATGAGCACGCTGTCGTCGAGTTCCGCCGGGTCGATCCCGTCCGCGGACATGGCCTCCTCCTTCGTCGCCCCTCCCGGGGTGCTGTTCGGTGTGGTCGTCACCCGTCCCTCCTCAGGCGTCTTCCCTCCGCTCCGGCGCCGCGCCCGGCCGGTCGCCGCCGTCCTCGTGGTCCTCCGGCGGGTCGTTCGCCCCGGCCAGGGACGCGTAGCCGAACTGGAGCGCGTCCGAGCCCGCCATCGCGGTCAGCGACGCCGCGGCGAGCCGGGTCGCCCTCGGGCACAGCGCCAGGCCCGCCACCAGCGTGGTCGCCACCCAGGTGCCCAGGCAGAACGGGCACGTGACCAGCTCCCCCAGCGCCTTGCGCGGCCCCGTGCCGCGCACCTCCTCCGCCAGCTCCGCCGGTGCCCGCACCCCCTGGTAGCGGGTGAACGGCGCCCGCAGCGGGCTGGTCACCGGCCCCTTGGCGAGCAGCCGGCTGAGGTGGAACGTGGCGACGGTGACCAGGGCCAGGTCCCAGGGTTCGACCCGGTCCGGCGCCCGCCGCCCGGTGCACCGGCCGAGCGCGGACAGCGCCGCCGCGTAGGCGCCGTAGCCGGTCATCGAGGCCAGGTAGCCGCCGAGCGGCCGCTCGGTGCCGCCCGTGTACGCCGCCCGCTCCCTGCGCAGCCTCGACCGGAGCCGTTCCCGCAGGCGGGCGGGGGCCGCGGGTCCCGGCGCGCTCCTCGTTTCGTCCATGCCGTCCTCGGGTACCCAGCGCGTCGCGCCGCATTCCTGGTGCTGCGCCGGCATTCGCCCCGCTTCCTGTGGGTACGCGGACCCGGGCACCGGGTGTCACCCCAGCGGTGACCATGCCCCCTACGCAGTCGAGGACGCTCATGGAACTCTCGTCACTGAAGCCCCTCTTCGACCGGCCGGGACCGTGGGCCTCGGTTTACGTGGACACCTCCCGCGAGACGGAGGACGCGCGGCAGTTGTCCCGGTTGCGGACGCGTGCGGTGGCCGACCGGCTCAAGGAGCAGGGCGCCGATCCGCGCACGGTCCAGGTGCTGCTGGACGCGCTGGCCCGCATGCCGGCCTCCGGTGCGCCGCCCGGCAGGGCGCTGTTCGCCGCGGACGGCGAGGTCGTCGTCGACCAGCCGCTGGCGCACCCGCCGGCCGGGGTGGACGCCTGCTGGTCCGCGCTGCCGCACCTGGCGCCGCTGGTCACCCTCGCCGGGGACGAGCCCGCCCTGCTGGTCGCGCACCTGGACCGCAAGGGCGCCCGGTTCGAGCTGTGGCGGCTGCTGGAGCGGGAGGACAAGGGCGAGGTCCGCGGCGAGGAGCACCTGCTGCACCGGGCCAAACGCGCCGACTGGTCCTCGAAGCACTCCGACTACAAGATCGAGGACCGCTGGGAGCACAACGCGGGCCTGGTCGCCGAGCAACTGGAACGGCTGTGCGGGCAGACGGACGTCGACCTGATCGTGCTGGCCGGCGGCACCCGCGAGCGCAGGTACGTGCACGAGCGGCTGCCCGCGCGGCTGGCCGACATCGCCCTGGAGACCGGGCCCGAGCCGCGCGAGGAGGACCTGGCGCGGGCGCACGACCGGTGGCAGCGGGCCCGGCTGGAGGCCGCGCTCGACCGCTTCCAGTCGGGTCGCCGCCGGCCCGGCGGCGACCGGCACGAGGGCAGCGGCCCCGGCCCCGCGGCCGAGGGGGTGCCCGCGGTGCTGGACGCGGCGCGGCGCCACCAGATCGACACGCTGCTGGTCCGGCCGGACGCCCTCCAGGGCGGGCGCGAGGTGTGGATCGGCCCGCTGCCCGACCACGTCGCGGTGCGGCGCAAGGAGATCGAGGCGATGGGCGTCGAGGCGCCGCGGGCCGCGCGCGCGGACGACGCGCTGCTGCGCGCGGCGGCGGCCACGGACGCCCGGGTGCTGGTGCTGCCGGAGGGCACGGTCGCGCCCGCGGGCGGTGTGGGCGCGGTGCTCCGCTGGAGCGACGAGAGCCGGTGACCGGCAGGCAGGAGGAGGACCATGGTCATGGAGCGAGGCAGTGACCGCCTCGGCCCGGCGCGGGACGAGGAGATGAAGCACCAGCTCCAGGGGATGCTGCGGTCCAACCACTCCACGCACGTGGAGGAGTGGAACGACCCGGAGCCGCCCGCCGACGACGACCCCGAGCTCTTCCAGGCCGTGGCGGACGTCCGCGTCGAGCTGGCCCGGCTGTTCCGGCGCGCCGACTTCCCCGCCGACCGGGAGCAGTTGGTGCGGGCGCTGCGCGAGCGGCACGCCCCGGACCGCTGGGTGGAGCTGCTGGAGACCCTCCCGGGCGGGACGCGGTTCGACCGGTTGCAGAGCGTCGTGGACCACCTGGGCGAAGGGCGGTGAGCACGCGCCGCCGCGTCCGCCCCCGGAGCGGGCGGACGCGGCGGCGCGTGGCCTCCGGGCGGCCGCTACAGGTAGCTTCCCCCGTCGGGCCCCGTGCCCAGGGAGGGCCGCGGAGCCGCGGCCTTCTTCAGCGTCATGGCGGTGCGGATGCCCGCCCACAGACCGTCGAGCCAGCCGACCAGTTGGGCCTGGGCCAGCAGCAGCTCGGAGTCGCTCGGCGCCTCGGGGTCGGCGAACGGCTCGGCCAGCCGCCGCAGCTCGGCGACGAGTTCGGGGGCCAGCGCGTCCTCGAGCTCGCCGACGGCCCTGCGCAGGCTGGCGCGCAGCCAGGCCCGGCCCGCCGTGTCCGGCGGGCGCGCCCGGGCCTCTCCGAGCAGTTCCTTGACCATCTCCTCGATGCGCACCACGCGCGCCGGTTCGGCCACCTGATCGGTCATGCGCCCGGAGTACCCGGGGTGTCGCGGGGAAAACGCCTCCGGCAAGGGGCCCCGCGGCATGGGCCGCGCGTGTCGCGGGTACCGCGGAACGGTGCCAGGCAGGGGGCCAGGCAGGAGGTTATCGACGATGGCTCACATGGTGCGCGACCTGATGACGGCCGGTGTGACGGCGGTCAGGCCGCAGGCGTCCCTGACCGAGGTGGCGCGGCTGATGCGCGACCACGACATCGGGGACGTGGTGGTGGCCAGGGGCGACGACGTGCTGGGCGTGGTCACCGACCGGGACATCGTGGTGCGCGCGGTGGCCGAGGGCGCGGACCCGCACCTGGCCACCGCGGAGTCGGTGTGCAGCAGCCCGGCGGAGACGGTCTCGCCCGAGGACGACGCGGAGTCGGCGGCCCGGATGATGCGGGAGTTCGCGATCCGGCGGCTGCCCGTGGTGGACGAGGACGGCCGGCCGGTGGGCATCATCACCATCGGCGACCTGGCCGGTGTGGAGGACCCGTCGTCCACGCTCGCCGACATCAGCTCCGCCCAGCCCAACCGGTGACGCCCCCGTCCGCGGGCGGCGGACGGGGGCGGCGGACGGGTACGCCCGAGGTCAGACGGTGACCTCGAGCGACAGCTCGTTGCTGATCGTGTAGTAGGGGCGCACGGTGGCGCCCTCCACGGTGCGGGCGGGGTAGCGGAAGACCTGCTTGCGGTCCGCGACGTCGTCGAGCAGCCGGGCCACCCGGACCAGGGCGGCGCCCTCGGCGGGGCGGACGAACAGGTCCCACGCGCAGGGGGCGCCCGGCCTCGCGTCCAGCAGGCTCCCGTAGTCCACGGAGAACGACACCCCGCCGCCCGCCAGCGCGGTCACCGGGCTCTCCACCGTCAGGCCCCGCTGCTCGCGGCAGCGCGCCACGGCCGCCCCGCCCGGTCCCGGCACGGCGTTGAACAGCTCGGCCCGCACCGTCACCGCGGCCTCGCGCACCTGGAGGGCGCCCGCCTCGGCGTGCTCCTGCCGCAGCCAGGCGCGGACCGTGAGGTTGCCCTCCTTGGTCCGGTACGGGACGCGCACGGCGACCGGCCGCCCCTGCGGTGGCCGGTGGCCGAGGAGCGTGCGCAGGTCGTTGAGGCCGGAGCGCACCCGTCGCCGGACGGCGTCCCCGGGGCGGTCCAGGACGAAGGCGTCCCAGCGGCCCTCGGCGAGCGCCTCGCCGTCGGCCGGGAGCACCGCACGCCGCAGGTGGCCGCCCTCGACGGCGGTGAGCGGCAGTTCCACCAGCCGCTCCTCCGCCCCGTCGCCCTTGTCCCGCAGCTTCAGCAGGAGCCTCGGGTCGGCGGCGTCCCCCGGCTCCAGGTCGAAGACCAGGCCGCCGTCCGCCGTCGCGGTGCACTCCGCCCGCGGGCCCTCCACGACCTTCACCGCCGTCGTCTCCCGCCCCACGGCCCCCGCCGTCCGCTCGTGCTGTGTCGTCATGTCGTCGCCTTCTTCCCCGTCAGGGCCCCGGCGGCCGCCCCGGCCCGCCGGCCCGCGGCCTGCCGCCGCGCCGCCACCCTGTCCTTCGCCGCGTAGGCGCCGGCGAGCAGCGCGGCGCCGATCCGGTGCCGCAGCACCCGGCCGCCCCGGTGCTGCTCCAGCAGCTCGGTGAACAGCCGCTCGGCCTTCTCCGCCACGGGCAGCGGGTCGTACCTGGCGGCGTTCACCCGGGCGGCGCTGCCCATCCTGCGGCGCAGGTCCTCGTCGCGGATCAGCTCCAGCAGCGCCTTGGCCACGGCGTCGGCGCTGCCCGGCTTGACGAGCCTGCCGTCCACGCCGTCCTTGATGATCTCGGGCGGCCCGAGCGGGCACCGGGTGCTCACCACGGGCAGGCCGCAGCGCATGGCCTCCACGATCGTCATGCCGAAGCCCTCGAAGCTGGAGGTGACGGCGCCGATGGAGCCCTTGGCCCACTCGGCCTCGATCGGCGAGGCCGGGCCCATGAGGAACACGTTGTTGTACAGGGCGCGGTCCTCGATGACCTTGCGCAGCCGGTCGGACTCCTTGCCCGCGCCGTAGATGCGCAGCGTCCAGTCCGGGCACTCGGCCACGACCTTCTCGAACGCCCTGATCAGCAGGTCGTACCGCTTGACCTTGGTCAGCCGGCCGGCCGCGATGACGACCTTGCTGCTGCCGTCCGCCGGGGGGATCCCCGGCTCGGGCACGCTGTTGGGCAGCGCGTCGATGCGGACCCCGGGCAGCCGCAGCTTGCGCCGGTAGGCGGCGGCGTCGGCCTCGGTCACCGTGGTGAGGGCGTTCAGCCTGGGGTAGAGCCGGCGGATGTCGAGCTTGAGCTGCGCCGGGTGGGTGTCCAGGGTGAGGTGCTCCTGGCCGACCAGCACGGTGCGGCGCGAGCCCTGAAGCGCCAGGTGGGCGTTGAGGCCCGGGCGGGTGGCCACCACGATGTCGGCGTCGGTGTCCCGCAGGTACGCGCCGATGCGCTGGTCGCTGAGCTCGCTGTACTGGTGGTGGCGGTGGTCGGAGGTGGGGAAGACCTTGGCGGGGCGCTGGTGCAGCGGGTCGTCCTTCTCCACGCGCAGGTCCACCAGCGGGGTGAGGCGCACCCGGGGGTCCACGTCGAAGGCCGGTCTGTCCTTGTGCCGGAAGACCGTGGCGATCTCCACGTCATGGCCACGGTCCGCCAGGCTGTTCGCCAGGTTGATCGTGGTGCGTATCGTCCCCCCGATCCCATAGATGTTGTGTATCAGGAGTGAGATCTTCATCCTGCCCCGTTCCTGCTCCGCGCGGCCCACACGTCCGCCTTGCGGATCATCAGACGGAGAATCCACGGCAAAGGTTGCGCGCACTGCGGACAATCTGATGAATCTGTTCCTCAAACGTTAAGGAATCGGTAACCGGAGCCAGGCAACCGCGTATGCGGATACCCCGTAGGGGCCCGGTCAGCCCCGGGGCGCGGCATCCGTACCCGGGTGGGCGACACGGGCCGCGGGAGCACCGCGGCGCCGCTCAGCAGGCGGGGTCCTCCGGCGGGCCGCCGTCCAGGCGCACCAGCTCGCACACGGTGCGGAACGACACCTTCCACACGCCGTCCCTGAGCACCGCCATGCCCGGGGCGTCCCGCAGCACGGTCCGGCCCTCCAGGCGCAGCGCGTACCGCACCTCCGCCTGCGTGGACGAGGCGAACCGCACCGAGCGGACCCGCGCCCGCACCTGCCTCGCCCGCGGGTCCCGGCCGAACGCCTGGACGAGCGACTGGAGCCGCTCCCCGTCCTCCAGCAGCGCCGCCTTCTCCTCCAGCGGCGTGGCCGGGTCGAAGAACCGCTCCCAGTCGCGGGTCACCTCCTCCCGCGCGGTCCCGGTGTCCGAGGGCGCGGCGCCCGGTGCGCTCCGCCCGGGCGAGGCGGCGCGCCCCGCTCCGTCGCCACACCCGCACAGCGCGAGCAGCAGCGCGGGCGGGACCGCGGCGGCGCGCAGGGCACGACGCCCGCGTGCCGGGCGTGCGGGGGCCACGGGCCTCACCGGGCGGCGGGCCACCGGCCCGGGCGGGCGGCGCGGGACCCGTGCTGCGCCCTGCGCCGCAGCCTGCGCCCGCCGAGCACCCCGGCCTGCGCGGCAACGGCGACGAGGGTCTCGCCCGACCCGCCGGAATCCGCGGCCCGCCGCTCGCGGGGCGCCGCGCAGCGGGGCGGCGCGGTGCGCAGCGGCGTCACCAGGCCGCAGGAGCGCCCCGGCGCGGGCCGGACCGGCGGGCCGCCGGCGACGCGGGTGATGTGCAGGGCGCCGTCCACCGCGGCCCGGCGGCCGTCACGGGCCGCCCGCGGGGGCGGCTGCCGCGGGCGGGACTCACCGTGCGGGGACGCCGCGCGGGAGAAGGTCCCGCGGGAGGCGGCCGTGGGCGAGGAGGCGGGGCGGGACGGCGCGGTGCGCGAGGCGGCCGGGCGGGAGGCGGCCGGGCGCGTGCGCTCCCGCTGCCGGGGGCGGGCCTCGTCCCCGCGGGCCGTGCCGTGCCGGGCGCCGCCGCGCGCGGTCTCGGGGGACGGCCTGCCCACCCGCGCCCCCTCCCGGCGCGGGGTCCGCCGCTGCGTCCCCTGTCCGCTCGCGGCGGCCTGCCGCGGCTCGGCCGTCCCGGCCCGGGACCGGCCCGCCTCCGCCGGCGCCCCGGCCAGCGCCCGGCGCCCGCAGGTGGGCCAGGCGCCCCAGCCCTGCACCCGCAGCACCCGCTCGGCCACCGCGATCTGCTGCTCGCGGCTGGCCAGGTCCGCGCGCGGGGCGTGGCGCAGCCCGCCGAAGGCGACCCAGGTGGGGTGCCGGAACTGAAGTCCGCCGTAGTAGTTGTTGCCGGTGTTGCTGTTCCATCTGCCGTTGCTCTCGCACTGCGCGATCCGGTCCCACACACCGGGCCGTGATTCCGCGCGCGCGGTGTTCTGCGGCAAGAGCAGAACGGTTGCCAAAGCTGCACCCGCCAAGGAGACGACAGTCCTTTTGTTACACAAAATGAGTTGTCGCATTTCGTCAATTTATGCGGGTGTTACAGATATTTATGAGCTTTTCCTGCAAGGCGCGCCGGAACCACCGCCCGAACGGCGGAAGGCGGGCGCGCCGGGGTCGCGCCCCGTGACCACGCCCCCGGCGGCCCGTTGTCTGTGACAAAGCCGGGAGAGGCCCGGCGCCGGAGAAACCAGGAGCCGTCCGTGCCGTCCATGCTCGATGTCAGCGACGAGGTGCGCGCCGAGATCGGCGACGAGGAGGCCGACCGCCTGCTCGCCGGCGACGGCGCTCCGGACACCTACGACTGCACGTCCTGCCGCAGTCCGGGGGACGCCGCCCGCGAGCGCACCAGCACCGTGTTGTTCGTCGGCGAGGAGACGGCCGTGCTGGCCTTCGCCCACGCCGCGTGCGTGGCCTCGCAGGTGGTGCAGGTCACCGAGGAGCAGTTGCGGGGCGCCGTCCGGAGCATCGCCGGGCGGGAGGCCGAGCAGGCCGCCGCCGTCCCCGCCGGGGTGCCCGCCCCCGCCGGGCCGCCCCCCGCGCCCGTGTCCATCCCCGTGGTCTCCCCGCCGCCCGGGGCCGCGGCGCCGCCGCGGCCCGGCGTGCTCAACATCACCTGCGGCCTGGTGCTGTGCGAGGGCACCAGCCGCCCCGCGCTGGTGGTGGAGCCGTCCGGGCCGGTGGTCAGGCCGGGCAGCACCGGGGGCGCCGACGAGTTCCTGCCGCTGCTGATCGAGCACGGTTTCACCCCCGTGCACGACGTGGAGCGGGCGCCGACGGAGCTGCCCGCCTGGTCGGTGCTGCTGGCCATGGGCAAGCTGCACGCGGTGCTCCAGCCCGATCCGCGGGGCGCGGGCCAGACCACCTGGTGGCAGGCCCACCAGCCGCTCCAGGTCTCCGAGACGTGGCGCGAGACGGCCAACCGCACCAACCGGGTCCTGGTCTACGCCGCCCCCGTCGGCGCGATCGGCCGCCAGCCCCGCGAGGACCTGCTGCGCGAGGCGATGGAACGCGCCGCCGAGCAGGGCGTCCTGCTCGGCGCGGTCATGCCCCTCACGGGCACCTGACCCCGGCGCCGCCCGGCCCCTCCCCCGCCCGTGTCCGGAGCGCCCCGAGCCCGCTCCGGACACGGGCGCACGCGTGCGCGGGGCGCGGAAGGGCGCGGAAGCCTCTCCGGCACGACCGCCCCAGCCCACCGCCCGGCACTTCCCGGCACCCCGGGACTTACGGGAGCCCGGAAAACCCATTCATCACAACCACGACATTCAGCTTAATAAGCCATTCGCGGCCCATTGTCCCAGCAGAGGGACCAACACCCGGAGAACGGATATTCCGGCTCATACGCCCGTATCCGACGACCCGCCCCGCTCGTTGGCGGATACGTGCACACCTTCGATATCCCCTCCCGCTCCCCCTATCCGGCCGCGATTCCGGCGATGCGCCCGCCGCAGGAGGTCCAGGAGCGCAGATCGAGCACGCCGATCTACGACGCGCTCTACTCCGAGTACCGCAGGCTGTTCCGCGCCCTGCCCGGCGACAGGTCCGGCGAGGAGGAGCTGCGGTTCACCGGCTTCGGGCCGCCCCAGCCGCAGCCGCACCCGTCCTGGGGCGAGGACCAGCGCCGGGGCGGGCAGCCCGCGCTGCCGCCGGGGACGCACGACGGCGGCCACGCGGGCCGCCCGCACGGCGCGTGACGCCCGCCGGGCCCGCGTGACCGCCCGCCGGGCTACTTCTTCCTGCCGCCCTTGCGGCCGCCGCGCTTCTCCCGCACCCGCACCGAGATCTGGATGGGCGTGCCGGTGAAGCCGAACTCCTCGCGCAGCCGCCGCTCCACGAACCTGCGGTAGCCCGCCTCCAGGAACCCGGAGGCGAAGAGCACGAACCGCGGCGGCCTGGTCCCGGCCTGGGTGCCGAACAGGATGCGGGGCTGCTTGCCGCCCCGGATCGGGTGCGGGTGCGCGGCGACCAGCTCACCGAGGAAGGAGTTCAGCCTCCCGGTGGGCACCCGGGTCTCCCACCCGGCCAGCGCGGTCTCGATGGCCGGGACGAGCTTCTCCATGTGCCGCCCGGTGCGCGCCGAGACGTTGACCCGGGGCGCCCACTGCACCTGCACCAGGTCGCGCTCGATCTCCCGCTCCAGGTAGTAGCGGCGGTCCTCGTCCAGCAGGTCCCACTTGTTGTAGGCGATCACCACCGCCCGCCCGGCCTCCACGGCCATGGACACGATGCGGGTGTCCTGCTCGGCCAGGGTCTCGCTGGCGTCGATCAGCACCACCGCGACCTCCGCCTTCTCCAGCGCCGCCGCGGTGCGCAGCGACGCGTAGAAGTCGGCGCCCTCGGTGTGGTGGACGCGGCGCCTGATGCCCGCGGTGTCCACGAACTTCCACGTCTTGCCGCCGAGCTCGACCAGCTCGTCCACCGGGTCGCGGGTGGTCCCGGCCAGCGGGTCGACCACCACCCGCTCCTCGCCGGCGATCTTGTTGAGCATGCTGGACTTGCCGACGTTGGGCCGCCCGAGCAGCGCCACCCGCCGCGGCCCGCCCACGGGCGTCCCGAAGGACTGCGCAGGCGCCTCGGGCAGCGACCGGAGGACGGCGTCCAGCATGTCGCCGGTGCCGCGCCCGTGCAGGGCGGAGACGGGGTACGGCTCGCCCAGGCCCAGGTTCCACAGCGCGTGGGCGTCGGCCTCCCTCGACGGGCCGTCCACCTTGTTGGCGCACAGCACCACGGGCTTGCCCGCGCGGCGCAGCAGCTTCACCACGGCCTCGTCGGTGTCCGTGGCGCCCACATTGGCGTCGACCACGAAGACCACGGCGTCGGCGGTGTCGATGGCGAACTCCGCCTGCGCGGCCACGGACGCGTGGATGCCCAGCACGTCGCGCTCCCAGCCGCCGGTGTCCACCAGCTTGAACCGGCGCCCGCTCCACGTGGCCTCGTAGGTCACCCGGTCCCGGGTGACGCCGGGCCGGTCCTCGACCACCGCCTCGCGGCGGCCGATGATCCGGTTGACCAGGGTGGACTTGCCGACGTTGGGGCGGCCGACGACGGCGACCACCGGCAGCGGGCCGTGGCCCGCCGCGTCGAGGTCCGACTCGACCTCCTCGAGGTCGAAGCCCTCCTCCGCGGCGATCTCCATGAACTCCGCGTACTCGTCCTGGCCCAGCTCGCCGTGCTCGCCGGAGCCGGAGTTGTGATCGTTGTCCATGAAGTCCGTCTTTCCTCAAAAGTCCGGTCGCCCGCGCCGCGCGCGGACGTGAAGAAGGCTAACCGCGCCCCAGGGCGGCCCTCGCCTGCTCCAGGTGGGCGGTGAGCCGCGCCTGGATGCGCTCGGTGGCCGCGTCCAGGGCCTTGCGGGTGCGCGGCCCCTCGCCGTCCCGCGCGTCGAACGGGTCCCCGTAGACGACGTCCACCCTGGCGCCCACCGGCGGCAGGGAGCCCACGAGGCGGCCCCGCTCACCGGTGCCGAAGCAGGCCACCGGCACCACGGGCGCGCCCGAGCGCACCGCGAAGTACGCCAGGCCCGCGCGCAGCGACGTGAAGTCGCCGTCGCCCCGGGTGCCCTCGGGGAAGATGCCGAGCGCCCCGCCGCGGTCGAGCACGCCGAGCGCCGCGGTGACGGCCGCCCGGTCCGCGCCCTTGCGGTCCACCGGGACCTGACCGACGCCGCGCAGGAACGGGTCCAGCGGCCCGACGAACGCCTCCTGCTTGACCAGGAAGTGCACCGGGCGCGGCGTGGTGCCGAACAGCAGCGGGCCGTCTATGCCCGCCGAGTGGTTGGCGGCGAATATCACCGGGCCGGACGCGGGCACCCGCCACGCGCCGAGCACGCGCGGCCGCCACAGGCCGTACATCACCCCGATCGCCATCCGCCGCCCGATCGCCACCCCGACGGTGCCGGGGACGGCGTCGTCCACGTGCTTTCCGCTCACCCGGCGGCCTGCTCCCGCTCCCCGCGCGCCCGCTCGACCAGCGTGACCACCGACTCCACGACCTGCTCCAGGGTGAGCTCGGTGGTGTCGATCTCGATCGCGTCGTCGGCCTTGGCCAGCGGCGAGGTCTTGCGGCTGGAGTCGGCGGCGTCCCTGCGGACCAGGGCCTCGCGGGTGGCCTCGACACCGACGGCCTGCTCGCCCTTGAGCTCCCCGCTGCGGCGGGCGGCCCGCGCCTCGGGGGAGGCGGTCAGGAAGATCTTGACGGTGGCGTCCGGGAGCACGGTGGTGCCGATGTCCCGGCCCTCCACGACGATGCCGCCGTCGGCCGCGGCCGCCACGGCGCGCTGGAGCTCCACCAGGCGGGCGCGCACCTCGGGCACCGCGCTGACCGCGCTGACCGCCGCGGTGACCTCCTGGGTGCGGATCGGCCCGGACGCGTCCACGCCGTCCACCGTGATGGTGGGGGCCTGCGGGTCGGTGCCGGAGACCACCACGGGCTTGCCCGCGGCGGTCGCGACGGCCGCGGCGTCCGCGGGGTCGATCCCGTTGCTCAGCATCCACCAGGTCATCGCCCGGTACATGGCGCCCGTGTCCAGGTAGCGCAGGCCGAGCCTGACCGCGACGGCCCTGGAGGTGCTGGACTTGCCCGTCCCCGACGGTCCGTCGATGGCGACGACGACCGCGTCCCGCGGCCGACCGGCAGTTTCCACGTGCGTGACCTTCCTTGTGTGTCCCATGGGGCCGACCCGATGACCATCACCCGTACGGGTGAATGGCGCGCGATCTCGACGTCCAAGGTTACTGGCAACCGAAGGGGCGGTTGCCCGGGGCGGTCCGGCCCGCGGCCCCGGGGCCTCCTCAGGCCCGCACCTGCCAGCCCCGCTCCCGCAGCGCGCCCGCCAGGGCGGGTGCCGCGGCCGGGGCGACCATGAGCTGCACCAGGCCCTGCTGCTGGCCGGTGGAGTGCTCGATCCGCACGTCCTCGATGTTGACCCCGGCGCGGCCCGCGTCGGCGAACACCCGGGCCAGCTCGCCCGGCTGGTCCCCGATGAGCACGGCCACGGTCTCATAGGCGGCGGGCGCGGTGCCGTGCTTGCCGGGGATGCGGGCCTGGCCCGCGTTGCCCCGGCGCAGCAGCCGCTCCACGGCCGCGGCGCCGCCGCGCCGCTTGTCCTCGTCCGCCGACTGGAGGGACCGCAGGGCGCCCACGGCCTCGTCCAGGTCGGCGGCGACCGCGGCCAGCACGTCCGCGACCGGCCCCGGGTTGGCGGCGAGGATGTCCAGCCACATCCCGGGCTCGGACGCGGCGATACGGGTCACGTCCCTGATCCCCTGCCCGGCGAGCCGCACCGCGGCGTCGTCGGCGTGCTCCAGCCGGGCCGCGACCATGCTGGCCAGCAGTTGCGGGGTGTGCGAGACCAGCGCGACGGCCCGGTCGTGGGCGTCGGCGTCCATCACCACGGGCACCGCCCGGCACAGCGCCACCAGCTCCAGCGCCATGTTGAGCGTCTCGGTGCCGGTCGCCGGGGTCGGGGTGAGGACCCAGGGGCGGCCCTCGAACAGGTCGGCGGTGGCGGCCAGCGGCCCGGAGCGCTCCTTGCCCGCCATGGGGTGGGTGCCCAGGTAGCGGCCCAGGTCGCAGCCCAGCTCCTCCAGCTCGCGGCGCGGCCCGCCCTTGACGCTGGCCACGTCCAGGTAGTGCCGGGCCAGGTCGCGGGCCTGGGCGTCGGCGAGGACCCGGGCGGTGCGCGCCGGCGGGACGGCGACGATCGCCAGGTCCACGCGGCCCGCCGGCTCCTCGTCGGTGCCCGCGCCGAGCGCGGCGGCGGTGCGGGCGTTGTCCGGGTCGTGGTCGAGCAGGTGGACGGTGACACCGCGCGCCGACAGGGCGAGTGCGGCGGAGGTGCCGATCAGTCCGGTGCCGATGACGGCGGCGGTGCGCATGGGGTCGAGTCCGTCCCTGGTGGGGTCGTCGCGGTCGCTACTGGGCGATGTCCCGCCGCAGCTCGGCGGCGGCGCCCAGATAGACGTGCGCGATGTCGCCCTTGGCCAGCGACGTCTCCACATGGGCCAGGATGCGCACCACTCTGGGCATCGCCCCCGGCACGTCGATCTCCTGGGCGCAGATCAGGGGCACATCGGTGATCCCTATCTTCCGCGCGCCCACCGCGGGGAAGTCGCTGTGCAGGTCGGGGGTGGCGGTGAAGATCACACTGATCAGGTCGTCCACCGACAGGCCGTTGCGCTCGATCATGGCGGTGAGCAGCTCGGACACCTGCTCGTGCATGTGCTCGGCGTCGTCCGTCCCGAGCTGGACGGCTCCGCGGACTGCCCGTACCGCCACTGGGCCACGCTCCTTCTGGTCTTCACTCGCGTCGTGCCCGTCCAGCCTAGCCAGTGCGGGCGCGGGCGCGGACCGGCGCCCACGGGACGAGACGGTCCGGCGTCCGCGCGGACCCGCCGCCGGGCGCCGCCGGGCCACGGTGGACACTGGCCCTCATGCTGTATCACTTGCTGCCCCTGGACGACTGGCTGCGCGACCCCGACCGGCCGTACGCCCCCGCCTCGCTGGCCACCGACGGCTTCGTCCACTGCTCCCCGGACGAGGCCACCCTCCTCGCCATCGCCGACGCCTTCTACCGGCAGACGCCGGGCCCGCTGATGGTGCTGCTCGTGGACGAGGACACCCTCGACCCCGAGGTGCGGTGGGAGGAGGCGGTGCCCGAGCCGCCGCCCGGCTGCGCTCCGGGGACGCTGTTCCCGCACGTCCACGGCCCGATCAACCGCGACGCGGTCGTCGGGATGATGGAGCTGGTGCGGGACGACGAGGGCCGCGCCGTCCGCCTGGCCCTGTGGAGCTGACCGCGGTGTGAGCCGAGCCCCGACGGGTACGCGTGCCGGTGCAGGGAACCAGACCAGCGACCGGTGGGAGGCTCGCCATGGCAGGCCACGACCCAGGCAGGAACCCCGAGGAAGAGGGCATCCCCGACCTCCAGGACGGCTCCCCCGAGCAGTACCGGGCCAGCGACCCCCAGCAGATGCCGGTGCCCGGCGACGAGCCGACGGCGGCGAACCGCTGGGGGACGACCCCCTTCGAGCAGCAGCACCCCGAGTCCCTGGACGAGCGGCTGCGCGAGGAGGAGCCGGACCTGACGGAGGAGGACGCCAGCGACGAGGTCGCCGACGAGGAGACGGGCCTGCTCAGCGACGACCCGGACTCGCCGCGGGCGCGCAACCAGGACATGTTCTCGCACCGCGACCCCCAGTCCGGCCTGTCCGCCGAGGAGGAGGCGGTGCACATCCCCGCGGACCAGGACCGGCTGTGACCGGACGGCCGTGACCGGACGGCCGTGACCGGACGCGCCCCGGTTACAGGCCCACCTCGCGCAGCAGCATGCCCACCTCGGTGTTGGTGAGCCGGCGCAGCCAGCCCGGCTTCTGGTCGCCGAGGGCGATCGGGCCGAACCGGGTGCGCACCAGCCGGTCCACGGGGAAGCCCGCCTCGGCCAGCATCCGGCGCACGATGTGCTTGCGGCCCTCGTGCAGCGCCACCTCCACCAGGTAGTTCTTCCCGGTGTTCTGCACCACCCGGAAGCTGTCGGCGCGGGCGAAGCCGTCCTCCAGCTCGATGCCCTCCTTCAGCCGCTTGCCCAGGTCCCGCGGGATCGGGCCGGTGATCGCGGCCAGGTAGGTCTTGGTGACGCCGTACCGGGGGTGGGTGAGGCGGTGCGCCAGCTCGCCGTGGTTGGTGAGCAGGATGATGCCCTCGGTCTCGGTGTCCAGCCGGCCCACGTGGAACAGCCTGGTCTCCCGGTTGGTGACGTAGTCGCCCAGGCACTGGCGGCCGTCGGGGTCCTCCATGGTGGAGACCACGCCCTCGGGCTTGTTCAGCGCGAAGAACAGGTGCCCCTGGGTCTCGACGGTCAGGCCGTCCACCTTGATCTCGTCCCGGTCGGGGTCCACGCGCAGGCCCTGCTCGCGCACCCGCTTGCCGTTGACCTCGACCCGGCCCGCGTCGATCAGCTCCTCGCAGGCGCGGCGGCTGCCCAGGCCCGCCTGCGCCAGCACCTTCTGGAGGCGCACGCCCTCCGGCTCGTCGAAGGTCTTCGGCGGGCGGGGGGCGGAGTCGCCCTTGGCCTGGCGGGCGCGGGCCGTCTCCTCCAGCCGCGCCTCGTAGTCGCGCGAGCGCGCGGGGCCGGGCCTGCCCTGCCGGGGCGCCTGCCCGCCGCGGCCGCTCCTGCCGCCGCCGGGCGCGCCGTAGGTGCGCTCCTCCGGGCGGGGGGCGCCGGTGCGCTTCTTCGCGCCGCCGCCCGCGCCCCGGGCGCCGGCGGCACCTCCGCCTCGGGAGCCCGCCCCTCCCCTGGCGCCCGCCCCTCCGTTGGCGCCTGCCCCTCCCTTGGCGCCTCCGGCGCCCTGCTGCCTGCCCGCGCCGCCCCGGGGATTCCCCTTGCCGCCGCTGTTCCTGCCGCTGCCACTGCTTCGCATCAAATGTCCGTCGTCGAGTGCCGGTGTTCGCCTGTCTCGGACGCCACCCCCTCCCCGGAGCCGTCCGCCTGCCGGCCGTCCCGGCCGGGTGTCCCGTCGTCGCCCGCCCCTTCGGGGTCTGCCCCGTCGAGGTCGGCGATGCCGGCGAGCGCCGCGGTCACCGCCGAGCCCTCCTGGGACTCGGCCTCCACTGCGTCCGCCTCGGGGAGGAACGGGGCGAGCTCGGGCAGCTCGTCCAGGCCGCGCAGGCCCATCCGCTCCAGGAAGTAGTTGGTCGTCCTGTACAGGATCGCACCTGTCTCGGGTTCCGTCCCACTCTCCTCCACCAGCCCCCGCTGGAGCAGGGTCCGCATCACGCCGTCGCAGTTCACGCCGCGGATCGCCGAGACCCGGGAGCGGCTGACCGGCTGGCGGTACGCGACCACGGCGAGGGTCTCCAGGGCGGCCTGGGTGAGCCTGGCCTGCTGGCCGTCCAGCACGAACCGCTCCACGGCCAGGGAGTACGCGGGCCGGGTGTAGAACCGCCAGCCGCCGGCGACCAGCCGCAGCTCGAAGCCGCGGCCCTGCACCGCGTACTCCTCGCACAGCTCGCGCAGGGCGGCGGCGACCTCGCGGCGCGGGCGCTCCAGGATCCTCGCCAGGTGCTCCTCGGTGACGGGCTCGTCCACCACCATGAGCACCGCCTCGAGCGCGGGCCTCAACTCGAGCTCGGCTACCGTCGTCATCGTCGCTCGCGCGTCCTTCGTGTACGGGGCTTGTCCTCGCCGTCGCCGGCGCCGTCGCCGGGGGACGGCTCCCTGTCGAACTCGTCGGTCACCACCGGCGGGGAGCCGCCGTCGCCGGTCCAGCTCACCAGCAGCTCGCCGAGGGCGAGCTCCTGCTCCAGGGCGACGGCCCGCTCACGGTACAGCTCGAGCAGGGCCAGGAAGCGGGCCACGACGGTGAGGGTGTCGGGGGCGTCGTCGGTGAGGGTGCGGAAGGTCGCCGAGCCCAGTCGCCGCAGCTTCGCCACGACCACCTCGGCCTGCTCGCGGACGCTGACCAGCGGGGCGTGGATGTGCTCGACGTACACCTCGGGCTTCGGCTTGGGCACCATCGCCTTCGCGGCCAGCCGGGCCAGGCCCTCGGGCCCGATGGTGAGGACCACCTCGGGCAGCAGGTCGGCGTGGTGGGGCTCCAGGCCGACGGTGCGGGGGTGGCGCAGCAGCTCGGCGGCCCAGCGGTCGGCGAGGATCCCGGCGACCTTCTTGTAGGCGCGGTACTGGAGCAGGCGCGCGAACAGCAGGTCGCGGGCCTCCAGGAGGGCCAGGTCCTCCTCGTCCTCCACCTCGGCCGCGGGCAGCAGCCGGGCCGCCTTCAGGTCGAGCAGGGTGGCGGCGACGACGAGGAACTCGGTGGCCTGGTCCAGGTCCCAGTCGGGGCCCATGGCCCTGATGTGGGCGATGAACTCGTCGGTGACCCGGGACAGCGCCACCTCGGTGACGTCCAGCTTGTGCCTGCCGATCAACTGGAGCAGCAGGTCGAACGGGCCCTCGAAGTTGTCGAGCCGCACCTGGAACCGCGTGCCGTCCGGTGCGGCGCCGTCCTCCGCCGGGCTCTCCCGCGGGGCGGGGCTTCCCGCGGCGGGGGCGTCCCCGGCGGTGGCGGGCGGGTCCGCGAGCAGCGTGCCGGTGCCGGCCTGCGCCGGCAGGACGGGGGCGGCGGCCGGCGGGGCGGCGGCCCGCGGGTGGGCGTCGCCGGGGGGCGCGGCGAGCCGCTGGCGGGGCACCGCGTCGTCCCGGCCGCCGGTATCCGGGCCGCCGGTATCCGGGCCGCCGCTGTCCGGGCCGCCGTGCCGGGGCGGGGCGGGCGCGGGCGGCCCCTCGGCGGGCAGCGGGTCGGCGGGCGGCGGGTCGGCGGCGCCGGGCGGCCGGGGCCTGGGCGGTGCCGCGAGCGGGCGGCGGGGCCTGGGCTCGTCCCGGGCGCCGGGGAGGGCGTCGGGCGCGTCGGCAGCGGGTCCGGCGGGGTCCGCGGGCGCGTCCGGGGCGGCGGGCGGCTCGGGCGGCTCGGGCGTCGGCGGGGCCGCCTCCCGCGGCGGGGTCGCGCCCGGGCCGAAGGCCAGGCGGCGGCGGGGCGGGTGGTGCTCGGACATGGGGCTCAGCGGCCGCGCAGCCGGCGGACGAGGATGCTGGCCTCGCCGCGCGACTCCAGGTCGGCCAGCACCACGGCGACGGCCTCGCGCACGATCCGGCCCCGGTCCACCGCGAGGCCGTGCTCGCCGCGCAGCACCAGCCGCGCGTGCTCCAGGTCCATCAGCTCCTCGGCCGAGACGTACACCGTGATCTTCTCGTCGTGCCGCTCCCGCCCGCTGGGGCGGCGGGCCGCGCCGCGGCGCCTGCGCGGCGCGGCGGCGGACGCCGCGGGGGCCGGCTCCTGCGCGGCGCCGCGCCCGGAGTGCTCGGCCGTGCCCTGCTCGCCCGGGCCCGCGCCCTTGTCGTCCGCAGACTCGGGCACGGAGCGCAGCCGCTCGCCCGCCGCCTGGCCGGCTTCGCCGTTGTGCTGGCGCTGCGTGGGCTGCAACGCCATTCCCCCGGTGGTACGGAACAGTTCGTCGGCCCCCGGGAGACTCACTCGGCGTGGCACCGGGCGAGCACCTCCCTGGCGAGTTGGCGATAGGCGGCGGCGCCCACGGAGTTGGAGGCGTACGTGGTGATGGGCTCGCCCGCGACCGTGGTCTCGGGGAAGCGCACGGTGCGGCCGATGACGGTGTGGAACACGTGGTCGTCGAACGCCTCCACGACGCGGGCCAGCACCTCGCGGCTGTGCACGGTGCGCGAGTCGTACATCGTGGCCAGGATGCCGTCCAGCTCCAGGTCCGGGTTGAGGCGCTCGCGGACCTTCTCGATGGTCTCGGTGAGCAGCGCCACACCGCGCAGCGCGAAGAACTCGCACTCCAGCGGCACGATCACCTTGTGCGCCGCGGTGAGCGCGTTGACGGTGAGCAGGCCCAGGGACGGCTGGCAGTCGATGACGACGTAGTCGTAGTCCTGGATCAGCGGCTTCAGGGCGCGCTGGAGGGAGGACTCGCGGGCCACCTCGCTGACCAACTGGACCTCGGCCGCCGACAGGTCGATGTTGCTGGGGAGCAGGTCCATCCCCGGCACCGCCGTCTTCAGCAGCACCTCGTCGGCGGCCAGGCCGCGCTCCATCAGCAGGTTGTAGACGGTGACGTCGAGCTCCATCGGGTTGACCCCGAGGCCGACGGAGAGGGCGCCCTGCGGGTCGAAGTCGACCAGCAGCACCCGGCGGCCGTACTCGGCGAGCGCGGCACCCAGGTTGATGGTGGAGGTGGTCTTGCCGACCCCGCCCTTCTGGTTGCACATCGCGATGATCGTCGCCGGGCCGTGGTCGGTGACCGGGCCCGGGATCGGGAAATACGGCAGGGGACGGCCCGTCGGGCCGACCCGCTCGCGGCGCTGGCGGGCCGCGTCGGGCGCGAGCGTGGCCGCGTACTCCGGATCGGGCTCGTACTCCGCGTCGGGGTCGTACAGCCCTTCCTGGAGGTCGCTGTCGTAGTCGACGAAGGGGTCGGGGTGTTCGCCGCCGGGGTGGGCGTCGGCGGGGACGGCGCTCACACGTTCCACGCTCTGCTGGGCGGTGAATGTCCGGATCGCGACGGAACCGACGGCGTGCAGTCCTGGTTGACCACCCTCGGGAGCAAATGTCGACTCATTCACAAGTCGTCTTACCTCCTTGGTGACCAGGAAACTTCTAGATTGGTCAGCGAGACACCATGCCGACGGTTGGCGACTCTATGGCGTGTCGGGCGTTCGCAGCAACACAATCCGGCGGACAAGGCACGATGTGTCGGTAACCGAACAGGCTTCTGTCAAGAGCGTACGGGGCTCAACCGCGTTGATTCACAGACGCGCGAAACGCCAAAGAGGGAACGTTTCACGCAACTTGGCGCCCCGTGAGACCGCCGCGAGCCCTCTCACACGCGGTGCGCACCGGCGCGCCGCATTCACCCCCGCGACGGCGTGGCGCCGCCTCACCGGGAGTGCCGGGAGGCGGCGCCACGCGCTGCCGGGGTCCGCCAAGTCGCCTTGTCCACAAGGTCGCTGACGGTGGGAAGGACCGCCGCGGGACCTCAGCCCAGGACGGTGGCCGGGTCGGCGGCGGCGATGCCGTGCGCCTCGCCCACCGGGCCGTACAGCAGCGCGCCCTCATGCGTGTTGAGGCCCTTGGCCAGGGCGGGGTCGCGGCGGCACGCCTCGCGCCAGCCGTGGTCCGCCAGCGCCACGATGTAGGGCAGGGTGGCGTTGGTCAGCGCGTAGGTGGAGGTGTTGGGCACCGCGCCCGGCATGTTGGCCACGCAGTAGAACACCGTGTCGTGCACCCGGAAGGTCGGCTCGGCGTGCGTGGTGGGACGGGAGTCCTCGAAGCAGCCGCCCTGGTCGATGGCGATGTCCACCAGCACCGCGCCCGGCTTCATCCGCGCCACCAGGTCGTTGGTCACCAGCTTGGGCGCCCGCGCGCCGGGGATCAGCACCGCGCCGATGACCAGGTCGGCCTCCAGCACCGCCTTCTCCAGCTCGAAGGCGTTGGAGGTGATCGTCTTGATCCTGGTGCCGAAGATCCGGTCGGCCTCGCGCAGCTTGCCCAGGTCCTTGTCGAGCAGCGTGACGTGGAAGCCCATGCCGACGGCGATCTGGGCCGCGTTCCAGCCGGAGACGCCGCCGCCGATGACCACGGCGCGGCCCGGGACCACCCCGGGGACGCCGCCCGGCAGCACGCCGCGGCCGCCCGCGGACGCCATCAGGTGGTAGGCGCCCACCTGCGGGGCGAGCCGCCCGGCCACCTCGGACATGGGCGCGAGCAGCGGCAGCGCCCCGCCCGGCAGTTGCACCGTCTCGTAGGCGATGGCAGTGGTGCCGGAGTCCAGCAGCGCGTCGGTGCACTCCTTGGAGGCGGCCAGGTGCAGGTAGGTGAACAGGGTCTGGTCCTTGCGCAGCCGGTGGTACTCCTCGGCGACCGGCTCCTTGACCTTCAGCAGCAGGTCGGCGGTGGCCCACACCTCGTCGGCGGTGGGGAGGATCACCGCCCCCGCCGCGGTGTACTCCTCGTCCGGGATGGAGGAGCCGGCACCGGCGCCGTGCTCGACGAACACCTGGTGCCCGTGGCGGACGAGCTCGTGCACGCCGGCGGGGGTGATGGCGACACGGAACTCGTTGTTCTTGACCTCGCGGGGTATGCCGACCTTCACGACGATCACAGTCCTTGTGGGAGTGGCCCTGTTTCCTCAGGCATCGAAAACGGCGGCCGGGATGGCCGGCGCCGGCCGCCGTGCGGCGACATCAACGAGTGTAATGAAGGTGCAGCCAGATGCCAGCCTTGCAATGTTAATTGTTTGGAGAGATCGAGCAGGAGTTTCTTAGGTGACCGGTGGGCGGGCAGGCGTCAGCCGCCCACCGCCCTCCCCCGTGTCCCGCCCGGCGGTGCCCACGGGCCCGGCGGTGCTGCCGGGCCCGGCGGTGCTGCCGGGCCCGGCGGTGCTCGCGTGCCCGCCGGCGCTCCCGGCACTCCCACCGGACCCGCCCGGCCCCTCGGCGGCGCCGGCCAGCAGGCGCTCCGCCTCCGCGCGCTGGAGGCGGGCCCCCGCCGGGTCCCCGAGCCGCTCCAGGGTGTCGGCGAGCCGCAGCAGCACCGCCGCCTCCAGCCGGACCTCCCGGCCGTACCTCGCGCGGCGCAGCGCCTCCCGGCAGGTGCGCAGGCACTCCTCCGGGTACCCCGCCATCTCCCATACGCGCGCCAGCTCGGTCAGCGCTCGAACGTGGGCGGGGAGGTCGCCCTCCCTGCGGTGCAGCGCGGCCGCCGCCCGCCACTCCCGGGCCGCGGCCTCCCACCGCCGCATCCGGCCGTGGGTGACGCCGAGCCGCCCGTGCAGCCGGGCGGTGTCGGCGGTGTCGCCCCGGCCGAGGCGCACCCCGAGCGCCCTGCCGTACCAGTCCGCGGCGCGCAGCAGGTCGCCGGTCCCCAGGTGGGTGTCACCGACCGCCTCCAGGATCCGGGCGACGGCGGCCTCGTCGCCGTCCGCGCGCGCCGCGGACAGGGCCTCCCGGTAGCGCTCCAGGGCCTCGCGGGGGCGGCGGCAGGCCACGTCCAGGTCGGCGAGGTTGACCAGTGCCGCGGCCTGTTCGCGCGGGTCCTTCCTGCGCCTGCCCATGGCGAGCACCAGGCCGTGCAGCCGGTACAGCGGCGCGGACTCGCCGCCGCGCGCCGCCACCCCGGCCGGCAGGGCGAGCACCCGCACCAGGGCGGCGACCAGCCGCCGGGCGAGGGTGTCCAGGTCGCCGTCCGACGCGGCGGTCTCCGCGGCGGCCAGCAGCGACGGCAGGCGGCGGCGCAGCCAGTCGGCGGCGGCGGCCGGGGAGGCGAAGCGCAGCTCGCGCGGCGGCTGCTCCCGGCCGGGGACGGGCGGGGAGAGCGCGAAGCGGCAGGCGCCGACCCGGCGCACGGTGCGCTCCAGCATCCTGGCGCGGGCCAGCGCCACCTCGGCGGGCCGGTCCTCGCGCTCGTGCAGCTCGCGCAGCATGCCGTACAGGCAGCCGGGCACCCGGTACTCGCCCTCGGCCGGCTCCCTGGACAGCAGCGCCTGCCCGGCCAGCTCCCGCAGCGCGGCCGACGCCTCGGGCACCGAGCAGCCCGCCAGGGCGGAGGCCACGTGCGCGTCCACCACCCCGGCCGGGGCGAGCACCAGCAGCCGCAGCAGCTTGGCGGCGGCGGGGGGCATCCCCTCGTGGGCGAGGCGGAACGCGGCGGCGAGCGGCGACGGGGGCCCGGTCTGCTCGGCGGCCAGCTCCCGCAGCCTGGCCACCGCGTCCGCCACCGACATCCGGGGCCTGGCGGCCAGCGCCCCCGCGGTCAGGCGCAGCGCCGCCGGGTGGCCGCCGCACTCCGCCACCAGCGTCTCGGCGGCCCGCGGGTCGCAGGCGACACGGGTGGAGCCGACGGCGTGCACCAGCACCCCGGTGGCCGCGACGGTGTCCAGGCCGGACAGCACGCACGGGCGGGCGTCGGCGACCGCGGTCAGCGGCCCCTCGCAGGTGACGACGACCAGGCAGCCGGGCCCCTCGGGCAGCAGCGGCAGCAGTCGGTCGGAGTCGGCGGCGTCGTCCAGGACCAGCAGCGCGCGGCGCCCGGCCAGGGCCCGCCGCACCTCGGCGGTGAGCCGCTCGGTGGGGGCGTCCGGCGGGACGGGCACCCGCATGGCGTCCAGCAGGGCGCGCGCGGTGGTCCGCGTCGGCACCGGCTCGCGGTCCGGTCCGGTGAGCCGGGCGAAGAACCGGCCGCCGGGGTAGGCGTCGGCGACCTGGTGGGCCAGGTGCAGGGCGACCGCAGTGCGCCCCGAGCCGGGGCGGCCCGCGACCAGCAGCACTCGGGGGCCGCGCTCGGTGTCGCGGCTGCCCAGGCCGGGGCGGCCGATCTCGCCGCGCAGGGCGCGCAGCTCGGTGCGGCGGCCGACGAACACGGCGGGGGCGGGCGGCAGGCGGTGGGCGGCCGTGCGGACGGCGCGCTCCCGCTCGCCGCGGGCGGGGCCGCCGCCGCGGGCGGGCGGCTCCTGGGGCGGGGCCGCGTCCCGGCCGGGCGGCCTGAGCCCGGCCTCCGCAGGGGGCGCGGGCGCCGGCGGCACGACGGCCTCGGGCGCGGTCCGCTCCCGCGCGGGCGCCGGCCTGCCCGGCACCGGCCCGCCCGACTGCAACGCCTGTTCGGCCACGGGGCACACTCCCGAAACACCACGCACGCGGCCCGCCGCGGTCGCGGGCGGGATGTGACGTGCCCGAGCGTAGTTCAGCGAACCCGGAACCCGCCGCCCGGCACCGGGCAGGTCACCGGGTTGGCCCGCCGGGCGCCTCCGGGCGGGCGCCCCTCACCCGGCCGAGCGGCCGCGCGCGGTCACGCGGAGTACGGTCACGCCGAGTACGGCCGCGCCGGCCAGGGCGCGTCGGCCGGGCGCAGCGCGTCCAGGCCGTCGCCGGTGAGCGCCGCGTGCGCGGCGAGCACCCCGGCGGCCAGGCAGGTGTTGTGCAGCTCCCCCGCGAGCACCCCGCGGACCAGGTCGGCCAGCGGGGCGCGGGCCACGTCCATGTCCGCCTCCTCGTGGGCGACCTCGAAGCGCTCGCCCTCGATGTCGGACACCCCGCGGGCCAGGAAGATCCGCACCGCCTCGTCGCAGCCGCCCGGCGAGGTGTACAGGTCGATCAGCACCCGCCAGTCGTCGGCCTTGCAGTGCGCCTCCTCGTACAGCTCGCGCTGGGCGGCGTGCAGCGGGTGCTCCCCCGGCACGTCGAGCAGCCCGGCCGGGATCTCCCACAGCCGCTGCCGCACCGGGTGCCGGTACTGCCGGACCAGCAGCACCCGCTGCCGGTCGTCCAGGGCGAGCACCGCGACGGAGCCGGGGTGGGTCTGGTAGTCCCGGCGGGCGGTGCTGCCGTCGGGCATGGTCACCTCGTCGGTGCGCACACCGGTGACGTTGCCGGTGAACGGGACGGCGGTGCCGGTGACCGGCCACTCCTCGGGGACGTCTCGCAGGTCGCTGGCCATCGGGCTGGTGCAGTCCTTCCCGTCGTACTCGTGGGTTCCCGCGGGCGGTGTCAGATGCCCACGGGCGGGGCGGGGTCCTCCGGCGCGGCGGCGGCGAGCTCCTGGTTGCGGCGCACCGCGGCGGCGATCAGGCCCGCGAACAGCGGGTGCGGCCGGGTGGGCCGGGAGCGCAGCTCGGGGTGGGCCTGGGTGGCCACCAGGTAGGGGTGCGCGTCCCGCGGGTACTCGACGAACTCCACCAGCTTGCCGTCGGGCGAGGTGCCGGAGAACACCAGGCCCGCCTTCTTCTCCAGCTCGGCCCGGTAGGCGTTGTTCACCTCGTAGCGGTGGCGGTGCCGCTCGTCGATGTACGCCTCGCCGCCGTACACCTCGCGCACCAGGGAGCCCTCGGCGAGCTTGGCCGGGTACAGGCCCAGCCGCATCGTGCCGCCGAGGTCGCCCTCGCCCGCGACGATGTCGAGCTGCTCGGCCATGGTGGAGATCACCGGGTGGGCGGTGGCCGGGTCGAACTCGGTGGAGTTGGCGTCCGCGATCCCGGCGAGGGTGCGGGCGGCCTCGATGACGATGCACTGGAGGCCCAGGCACAGGCCGAGCAGCGGGATGCCGTTCTCCCGGGCGTGGGTGATCGCCCGCACCTTGCCCTCCACGCCGCGCTCGCCGAAGCCGCCGGGGATGCACACCGCGTCCACGTCGGCGAGCTGCTCGGCCGCGCCCGCCGGGGTGCGGCAGTCGTCGGAGGTGACCCACTTGATGTGGACCTTGGCGTTGTTGGCGAAGCCGCCCGCGCGCAGCGCCTCGGTGACCGACAGGTAGGCGTCGGGCAGGTCGATGTACTTGCCGACGAGGGCGACCCGCACCTCGTGCTCCGGCTGGTGGACCCGGCGCAGCAGGTCGTCCCAGCGGGTCCAGTCCACGTCCCGGAACGGCATGTCGAGGCGGCGCACCACATAGGCGTCCAGGCCCTCGGTGTGCAGCACCTTGGGGATGTCGTAGATCGACTTGGCGTCGATGGCGGCGACGACGGCGTCCTCGTCCACGTCGCACATCAGGGAGATCTTGCGCTTGATGGACTGCGGCACGTCCCGGTCGGCGCGCAGCACGATCGCGTCGGGCTGGATGCCGATGTTGCGCAGCGCGGCCACCGAGTGCTGGGTGGGCTTGGTCTTCAGCTCGCCGGAGGGGCCGATGTAGGGCAGCAGGGACACGTGCAGGAAGAACACGTTGTCCCGGCCGACCTCGTGCCGCACCTGGCGGACGGCCTCCAGGAACGGCAGCGACTCGATGTCGCCGACGGTGCCGCCGACCTCGGTGATCACCACGTCCACGTCGTCGGTGGCCATGCGGCGGATGCGGGACTTGATCTCGTTGGTGATGTGCGGGATGACCTGCACGGTGTCACCCAGGTACTCGCCGCGCCGCTCCTTGGCGATCACGGTGGAGTACACCTGCCCGGTGGTGACGTTGGCGGAGCCGTCGAGATCGACGTCGAGGAACCGCTCGTAGTGGCCGATGTCCAGGTCGGTCTCGGCGCCGTCGTTGGTGACGAACACCTCGCCGTGCTGGAACGGGTTCATCGTGCCAGGATCGACATTGAGGTAGGGGTCCAGCTTCTGCATCGTCACCCGCAGGCCCCGGGCCTTGAGCAGGGCGCCCAGCGAGGACGCGGTGAGACCCTTGCCGAGCGAGGACGCCACACCCCCGGTGACGAAGAGGTGCTTGGTCGTCATGGTCTTGGGTGGCATTGCCAACAGGGGGCTCCCGTGGTCGCTGTTCGGGCGGAACGGCCTGGGCCCCACTCGGCCGGTGACTCGTGCTGGAGTGCCGGTCGGGCGAGGTGGCGCCGTCGGTGCGGGCAGTGGTGCGTCCCACCGGTCCACGGGCTACCAGCGTATCAGCGCCCAGGGGCGCACGCCGCCGACGGAGTGGAGGGCGTGGGCGCCGGGCGTGCGGAGGGAGACGGACCCCTGGTGAACTCCACGCAAACACCACATCTGCATACGGTCTGTAAGGCATACGGTGGGATTCCGCAGCGTCCTGTGTGATGTTGTTCGCCGCCGCGCCATTCGGTCCACCGGATCCCCGGCGGGCGTCGTATTCTGCTCGGACATCGCTGCGAACCGGCGCAATCCAAGCTCACCCTCGCCGTCCTAGCACCGATCCGACCGCGCACGACCGGCGGCGGGTACGGTCGGGGCACTTCGGAGCACCGGAGCAGTGGCTCGTCGAGCGCGAGCAGACGCTTCGGGGCCGGCCACCAATAGCTTGATGCCGAGCATGCCGAAAAACCACGCAACCACTGGGCCCTCGAGGGGCCAAAGTTCGACTGGAGATGCACGTGGCCGGGCGCATCGAGGACTACGCACTCATCGGGGACATGCAGACCGCCGCACTGGTGTGCAGGGACGGGACCGTGGACTGGCTCTGCCTGCCGCGGTTCGACTCGCACGCCGTGTTCGCCGGGCTGCTCGGCACCGAGGAGCACGGCTTCTGGCGGATGGGCCCCGCCCACCCGGGCGGCAGCACGCCGCCGCCCGCCACCCGCCGCCGCTACCGCGGCGACTCCCTGGTGCTCGAGTCCGAGTGGGACACGCCGCGGGGCACCGTGCGGGTCATCGACTTCATGCCGCCGCGCGACGGCGCGCCCCAGCTCATCCGGATCGTGGAGGGCGTCAGCGGCCGGGTGCCCATGCGCTCCAGCCTGCGGATGCGCTTCTCCTACGGCTGGGTGGTGCCGTGGGTGCACAAGGTCGACGGGCGCACCGTGGCCGTGGCGGGCCCCGACTCGGTGTGGCTGGACACCGAGGCGGACACCTACGGCAAGGACCTGACCACCTACAGCGACTTCACCGTCGGCCCCGGCGACCGGATGGCGTTCACCCTGAGCTGGGAGCTGTCCCACCGCCCGGCGCCGCCGCTGCCCGAGCCGGAGGAGTCGCTGGCGGCCACCGAGTCCTTCTGGGACGAGTGGACCGCCCAGTGCACCTACCACGGCCCCTACCGGGACGCGGTGGTGCGCTCGCTGATCACCCTCAAGGCGCTGACCTACGCGCCGACCGGCGGGATCGTCGCCGCCCCCACCACCTCCCTGCCGGAGGACATCGGCGGCGTGCGGAACTGGGACTACCGGTTCACCTGGCTGCGGGACGCCGCCATCACCCTGTCGTCGCTGCTGCGCACCGGGTACCGCGAGGAGGCGGGCGCGTGGCGGGAGTGGCTGCTGCGCGCGGTGGCGGGCGACCCGGAGAACCTCCAGATCATGTACGGGATCGCCGGGGAAAGGGAGCTGGGCGAGACCGAGTTGACGTGGCTGCCCGGCTACGAGGGCTCCACGCCGGTGCGGGTCGGCAACGGGGCGGCGCAGCAGCTCCAGCTCGACGTGTACGGCGAGGTCACCGAGGCGCTGCACCTGGGCAACATGACCGGGCTCGCCCGCAACGACTACGCGAGCCTGCTCCAGATGAAGCTCATCAGCTACCTGGAGAACCACTGGTACGAGCCGGACGAGGGCATCTGGGAGGTGCGCGGCCCGCGCCGCCACTTCGTGCACTCCAAGGTGATGGCCTGGGTCGCGGTGGACCGCACCGTGAAGATGCTGGAGCAGACGCCGCTGGACGGCCCCGTGGACCGCTGGCGCGAGCTGCGCGACGAGATCCACCGGGACGTGTGCGAGAAGGGCTACGACCCGGAGCGCAACACGTTCACCCAGTACTACGGCTCCCGGGAGCTGGACGCGTCGCTGCTGCTGATCCCGCAGGTGGGCTTCCTGCCGCCGGACGACAAGCGGGTGATCGGCACCATCGAGGCCATCCAGCGGGAGCTGAGCACCGAGGACGGCTTCGTGCTGCGCTACCCGACCACCAGGGACGGCCAGAACGTGGACGGCCTGCCCGGCGACGAGGGCGCGTTCCTGGCCTGCTCGTTCTGGCTGGCGGACGACCTGGCGATGATCGGCCGGGTGGAGGAGGCCCGCAAGCTGTTCGAGAAGCTCCTCTCCCTGCGCAACGACCTCGGCCTCCTCGCGGAGGAGTGGGACCCCCGCCTCAAGCGCCAGGTGGGCAACTTCCCCCAGGCGTTCAGCCACGTCCCCCTGATCGACACCGCCCTGCGCCTGACGGCGTCGGGGGCGTACGGGGGCTGAGGGGGCCGCACGGCGGCCACGACCCCACCGGCACGGCGACGGACCGCGGCCTCCGCCCCCGGGCCCCGCGCGGGCCCGGGGGCCGAGCCCCCTGACCACCGCAGGGCCCGCCGCCCCCCCGACCGGGGGCCCGGGGCGGAGCCCTCAGCGGCTGAGCGCCAGCTCGTCGTACACGCTCAGGATCTGCGCCACCGTGTCGTCCTCCTCCGGCCAGGTGGCCGCCTGCGCGGGCCCCGCCTGGGCGAGCGCCGCGCGGCGGGACGGGTCGGCGAGGAGGCCGGCGACGGCGCGGGCGAGCGCGCCCGCCTCGCCGTGCGGGACCAGGACCGCGGCGTCCCCGACCAGCTCGGGGACGCCGCCCACGGCCGTGGCCACCAGCGGCACGCCCGCCCGCAGCGCCTCCTGCGCCATCAGCGGCCGGCCCTCCCACCGGCTGGGCAGCACCACCAGGTCGGCCGCGGCGAGCAGGCGGGGCACGTCGGGCCGCGCGCCGAGCAGCCGCACCGGCAGGTCCTCGGCGTCGATACGATCCTGCAACACGGCCCGCTCCGGGCCCTCGCCGCCGATCACCAGCAGCGGCCGCGGCTCCAGCTCCCGCCAGGCCCGTGCCGCGTCCAGCAGCAGCCGGTAACCCTTGTGGGGGACGAGGCGGCCGACGGCCAGCAGCAGCGGCCGCTCCCCCGCCCCCAGCTCGGCCCGCACCGCCCGCCGGGCGGGCCCCGGGTCGAAGTCCGCCTCCGGCCGGGGCGCGGCCACCGGCGCCAGCCTGGCGTCCCGCGCGCCGAGCGACCTGGCCCTGGCCACCAGGTCGGACGAGATGCCCAGCACCAGGTCGGCGCGGGAGACCACGCGCCGCTCGGCGACCGCCAGCAGCCGCCTGCCCGGCTCGACCGCGGTGACGCTGCTGTGCAGGCTGACCACCAGCGGCACCCGGCGGCGGCGCAGGCCCCGCAGCGCCAGCGAGGCCATCACCCCGGCCCGCACCCCGTGCGCGTGCACCACCCCGGCGGAGCCGGACACGTAGCGCAGCACGGCCAGGGCCGCCGCCTCGTCGCGCGCGCCGGCCGAGCCGCCGATCTCGGTGGTGCGGAAGCGGGCGCCCTGCTTGGTGAACCCGTAGGCGGCGTCGGTGCGCATCGGGCCGCACACCGTGACCTCCACGCCCCGCGCCACCAGGCCGCGCGCCAGGGAGCCGACGTGCGCGCCCGCGCCGCAGCCGGTGCCGTCGTCCAGCACCTGCACGGCGTGCATCGTCCCGGGCCCCGCGCCCGTGGTGGTGTTCACCCGCAAACGTGCTCCAGGATCGTCCCTCGCTGAGCCAAGGATGCCAGGCGGCACCGACGTTCCCGCAGGTGTCGGCGCGCTCCTCACAGGCCCCCCTGGCGCGCGTGGACCTGCCGGGCCGCGGCGGACGGGCCGGTGGGCACCGCCGCGCGGCCGCCCCCGGCGGAGCCGGACCGGACGGTGTGGCACGCCCCCAACTCGCTCCCCCGTCTCCTCGCGGCGGCACTCGGACAGGACCGCCACGGACCGTGGCCGTCACACAGCCCACCGTAGCCCAACCCCGCCCCACGGGCCGCACCCGGGCCGCCGCGCGCGGACCCGGGTGCGGGGGTGCGGGAAGGGCGCTCAGGAGCGGGGCGTCCGCGCCGCCTGCAACAGCTCCTCGGCGTGGGCCCGGCCCAGCTCGGAGTCCTCAAGACCGGCCAGCATCCGCGACAGCTCACGGACCCGGTCCTCGCCCTCCATCACCTGCACACCGCTCCGGGTGACCGACCCGTCGTTGGTCTTGACCACGACCAGGTGCCGGTCCGCGAACGCGGCCACCTGCGGCAGATGGGTGACGACCACGACCTGCGCGGTCCTGGCGAGCCTGGCCAGGCGCCGGCCGACCTCCACGGCGGCCTTGCCGCCCACGCCCGCGTCCACCTCGTCGAACAGGTAGGTGGGCACCGGGTCGGAGCCGGCGAACACCACCTCCACGGCGAGCATCACCCGGGACAGCTCACCGCCGGAGGCGCCCTTGGCGATCGGCCGGGGCGGGGCGCCGGGGTGCGGGGCGAGCTGGAGCTCGACCTCGTCCACGCCGTGCGGGCCGAACGCCAGGGTGCGGCCGCCGATCTCCAGGCCCTCCGGGTCCTCGCCTTGCCGGATCGCCACCGACACCCGGGCGTGCGGCATCGCCAGCTCGGCCAGCTCCGCGGTGACCGCCTCGGCGAACCGCTCCGCCGCCGCGGCCCGCTCGACGCTGACCTTCTCCGCGAGCCCGGCCAGCTCGGCGCGGAGCGCGTCCCGCTCCGCGGTGAGCCCGCCGATCCGGTCGTCGTCGCCCTCCAGCTCGGCGAGCCGCGCCGCGCCCCGCTCGGCCCAGGCCAGCACGGCGTCGATGGTGTCGCCGTACTTGCGGGTCAGGTGCGCGAGCTGCGCCCTGCGCTCCTCGACGGCGGCCAGCCGCAGCGGGTCGGCGTCCAGGTCGCCGGCGTAGCCCGCGAGGTCGGCGGCGACGTCGGACAGCAGATAGCCGACCTCGCCGAGCCGGTCGGCCAGCGAGGCCAGCGCCGGGTCGTGCGAGCGCACCGCCTCCAGCGCCCGGCGGGCCCCGGCCACCAAGGCGTTCGCGTCCACGCCCTCGGGCGCCTCCGGGTCGCCGAGCAGCGCCGTGTGCGCGGTGGTCGCCGCCGACGCCAGCGCCTCGGCGTGCCCGAGCCGCTCCGCCTCGGCCGCCAGCTCCGCGTCCTCGCCGGGGCGCGGCTCGGCGGCGGCGATCTCCTCCAGGCCGAACCGCAGCAGGTCGGCCTCCTGGGCCCGCTCGCGCGCCCGGGTGGTCAGCTCCTCCAGCTCGGCGCTCAGCTCGCGCAGCCGCCGGTACGCCATGGAGTAGGCGGCCAGCGGCTCGGCCACCGCGTCCCCGGCGTACCGGTCCAGCGCCTGCCGCTGCCGCGCGGGGCGGAGCAGGCCCTGCTGGTCGGTCTGGCCGTGCACGGCGACCAGCTCCTCGCCCAGCTCGGCGAGCAGCCGGGTGGGCACGGAGCGGCCACCCAGGTGGGCGCGGGAGCGGCCCTCGGCCGAGACGGTGCGGCTGACCAGCAGCGCGCCCTCGTCCAGCTCGCCGCCCGCCTCGGCCACCCGGGCGGCGAGCGGCGAGTCCTCGCCGACCTCGATCCGCCCCTCGACCACCGCGGACTTCGCGCCGACCCGCACCAGCGCCGGGTCGGCGCGCCCGCCGAGCAGCAGCCCGAGGCTGGTGACCACCATGGTCTTGCCGGCCCCGGTCTCACCGGTGACCGCGGTGAACCCGGGGGACAGCTCGACCACGGCGTCGTCGATGACACCCAGGGACCGTATGCGCATTTCCTGAAGCACGGACACGACCTTACGAGGTTCGGGGCACGCTTCGCGACGCACCGCCCGCGGCGTCACCGGTTCAGTGCGGCGTGCCGCGCCAGCCCGCGACCGGCAGCGCGAACTTCGCCACCAGCCGGTCGGTGAACGGCGGGCGGTGCAGCCGCGCCAGCCGCACCGGCGAGGCGCCGCGCCGCACCTCGACGCGGGCCCCGACGGGCAGGTCGATGGTGCGCCGCCCGTCGCACCACAGCACCCCGTGGTGCCCGCTCTCCATCACCTCCACCGCGAGCACCGAGTTCGGGGAGGTCACCAGCGGCTTGGAGAACAGCGCGTGGGCGCTGTTCGGCACCAGCAGCAGGGCCTCCACCTCCGGCCACACCACGGGGCCGCCCGCGGAGAAGGCGTACGCGGTGGACCCGGTCGGGGTCGCGCACACCACGCCGTCGCAGCCGAACCCGGACAGCGGCCGCCCGTCGACGCCCACGACGACCTCGAGCATCCGCTCCCTGGCCGCCTTCTCCACCGACGCCTCGTTCAGCGCCCAGTCGGTGTGGCACACGGTGCCGTCGGTGCGGACCACCACGTCGATGGTCATCCGCTCCTCTACGTCGTAGGAGCGGGTCACCACCCGGTCCACGACCTTGTCCAGGTCGTCCCGCTCGGCCTCGGCGAGGAAGCCGACCCGGCCCAGGTTCACCCCCAGCATCGGCACGCCCGAGCTGTGCGCGAACTCGGCGCCGCGCAGCAGCGTCCCGTCGCCGCCGAGGACGACGATGAGCTCGCAGCCGTCGGCGGCGTGCGGTTCCGCGGCGACGCCGGCCACTCCGCCGGGCAGCGACAGGTCCGCCGCCTCGTCGGCCAGCAGCCGCACCCCTATGCCCGCTCCGAGCAGGCCCCGCACCACGCGTTCGGCGCTGCGCACGGCGGCGGGCCGCCCGGTGTGGGTGAGCAGGAAAACGGTCCGCTCGCTGTGCTCGTTCACTTAAGGCCCCTCCGCGACAGCACGGTCCACGTCAGCCGGGTCCACTGGCGGGTACCCGGCGGACAGCCAGAGAAAGTACTCGACATTTCCCGCGGGCCCGGGCAGCGGACTCGCGGTGACCCCGCGCGTCCCCAGGCCCAGGCCCCACGCCTGTTCCGCCACGGTGCGCACCGCCTCGGCGCGCAGCGCCGCGCTGCGCACCACGCCGCCGCTGCCGAGCCGCTCCCTGCCGACCTCGAACTGGGGCTTGACCATCAGCGCGAAGTCCGCGTCCGGCCGGGCGCAGCGCACCAGCGCGGGCAGCACCAGGCCGAGCGGGATGAACGACAGGTCGCCGACGACCAGGTCCACCGGCTCACCGATGTGATCGAGCGTCAGTTCGCGGACGTTGGTGCGGTCCTTCACGGTGACCCGCGGGTCGCTCTGCAACGACCAGGCGAGCTGCCCGTAGCCCACGTCCACGGCGACGACGTGCCCGGCGCCGCCGCGCAGCAGCACGTCGGTGAACCCACCGGTGGACGCGCCGGCGTCGAGGCAGCGCCGCCCCTCCACCCGCAGGCCGCGCGGCCCGAAGACCGCGAGCGCGCCCGCGAGTTTGTGCCCGCCGCGGGAGACGTAGCCCGGGTCGGACTCGTCCTCCCGCACCACCACGGCGGCGCCCTTCTCCACCTGGGTGGCGGGCTTGGTGGCCGTGGTCCCGGCCACGGCGACCCGGCCGGCGGCGATCAACTGGCCGGCGTGCTCCCTGGAGCGGGCGAGGCCGCGCCGCACCAGCTCCGCGTCAAGTCGGTGTCGTGCCACGGACGGGTCAGCTCCCGCCCTGCTCGGCACCGGAGTCCAGCGCGGTCAGGACGCCGCGCAGGCCCTCGTGCACGTCCTCGAAGACCGCGACGTGGTCGCCGGTCCCCAGCCCGGCGACCGCGTCCAGTTGCGCCAGCACGGCGTCCACCTGCGGGTCCCCGGTGCCGTCCGCGGCGGGCACGGGCACCGCTGCGTCAGCCACGGTCCGCCTCCGGGGCGCCGTCGCCGCGCGCGGGGGACGGCTGGGCGGACGGGGGCCGCTGCGCGGCCGCGGAGTCGGCGGGAACGTCCTGCGGGGCCGCCGCGCCGGTCCGCTCCGCGGCGGTCTTCTTGGCGGGGGTCCTCTTGGCGGCGGTCTTCCGGCCCGTCGTCCTGCGCGCCGCCGTCTTCCGCCCCGCGGGCCCGCCCTCGGCCGGCTCCTCGCCGGTTGCGGGCTTCGCGGCGGCGGTCCCGGCGGTCTTCTTCGCCGTCCGCTTCCCGGCCGCCGCCCCCCGGGCCGCGGGCTTCTCCGCGGGGCCGGTCTCGGCCGCTCCGGTCTCCGGCGCCTTGGTCCGGGCCGTATTGGTCCGGGCCGTCCCGGACTTCGCGGTCTCCGACTTCGCCGTCGCGGTCTTCGCCGTCGCGGTCTTCGCGGCAGCGGTCTTCGCGGCCGTCCTCTTCGCCGCCGTGCGCCTGGCCGGGCTCTTCTCGGCCGCGGTGCTCTCCGCGGTGTTCTTCTCCGCGGCGGTCTCCTCGACCGCCGTCTTCTTCCCGGCAGTCCTCTTCACGCCGGTCTTCTTCGCTGCGGTCTTCTCCGCTGCGGTCTTCTCCGCGGCGGTCTTCTCCGCGGCGGTCTTCTCCGCGGCGGTCTTCTTCCCGGCGGTCGCCCTCGGGGCCGCCTTCTCCCCGTCCGCGCCGCTCGCCGAAGCGCCACCCGCCGCCGAACCGCCCGTCTCCAGCGCCTCGGCGGCGCCCTGCGCGGCGCCCGTCCTGCGCGCCGTCCGCTTGGCCGCGGTCTTCCGCCCCGCGGGGCGCCCGGCCGCGGCCTTCTTCGCGGCCGTCCCGCGCGCCGGGGTGCCGCGGTCCTCCGTCCCGTGGACGGCCGCCTCCTCGGCGGCGGTCCTCGGCGGGGTGGGCCTGTCCGCCGCGGCCCTCCCCGCCGTCCTGCGGGGCGCGGGCTCGGCGTCGGCGGACCGGGCCGTCCTGGCCGCCGTGCGCTTCGCCGCGGTCTTCCGCCCCGCGGGCGGCCCGGCCTCGGCCTCCGCCTGCCCGGCGGGCGCCCGCCGCTCCTGCCGCTCGTCCTGCTCCTCCAGGTTCCGCACCCGGCGGTCCAGCGTCTCGACGAGGTCGCCGACCCGGCCCAGCTCGTCGGCGAGCCGCCCGACCCGCTCCACCGTCCTGTCGATCTCCTGGCGCACGATGCCCAGCACCGCGTCGCGATTGGCCCTGCCCGCCGCGACCAGCTCGTCGGCGAGCGCCTGCACCTCCGTGGGCACCCGCTCGGCCACTGTGCGCTGCACCGTGTCGAGATCGACCCCGGTCTGGTCAAGCAGCTCGCGGGCCGCCGCCACCGCACGCTGACGGGTGGCCTCGGTCAGCCCGCCGGCGATCTGGAGACAGGCCCGAAGCGCGTCACGCATAGTCCTCACTCCTCGCCTTGGACGCGTCGTCGCTCATGGTCACGACGCTACCCTCTTCCGCGCCCCGGACCCGCTGCCTGGGGTACCGTCGATCGAGTCCCCCGGCCCCGAACAGGAGATACGACCGCAGCGATGGCCACGCTCAACGAGTGCCGCACCGCCCTGGACCGGTTCGCCGAGAACCTCGCGCACGCGGACGGCGAGGTACGCGGAGCCGCCGCGCTGGACCGCTCGCTGAGCTGCACGATCACCGATCTGGGCGTGACGTTCGTGGGCCGCCTCGCCGACGGCCGGGTCCAGGACATGGCGCTGGCCACGGGCCCGGTGCAGAAGGCGCAGATCAGGCTGGCCATGACCGGCGACGACCTGGTGGCGCTGGTCGCGGGCGAGCTGTCCTTCGCCAAGGCGTGGGCGTCCGGCCGGGTCCGCCTGGAGGCGGGCTTCCGCGATCTGATCCGGCTGCGCTCGCTGCTGTGACCCCGCGGGGCGGCGGGTGCGTCCCGGCCGCCCCGGCCGCGGGGTTCAGTTCCCTGGCCCGCCGCTCCCCGCGTCCGCCGCCGCCTTCGCGGTGCCCTTCCTGGCCGCCGGGACCACCAGCGGGGTCCCCGTCTCCGGGTCCTCGATCACCTGGCACCTGACGTCGAAGACCCGCTCCACCAGCGCCGCCGTCACGATCCGCCCCGGCGGGCCCTCGGCCACCACCCGCCCGTCGCGCATCGCGATCAGGTGGGTGGCGTAGCGGGCGGCCTGGTTGAGGTCGTGCAGCACCGCGACCAGGGTCCTGCCCTGCTCCTCGTGCAGCGTGGCGCACAGGTTGAGCACGTCGAGCTGGTGGGCGATGTCCAGGAAGGTCGTCGGCTCGTCCAGCAGCAGCAGCGGCGTCTGCTGGGCCAGCACCATCGCGATCCACACCCGCTGCCGCTGCCCGCCGGACAGCTCGTCCACGTACCGGTCGGCGAGCCGCGCCACCCCGGTGGCCTCCATGGACTCGCGCACCACCCGCTCGTCCTCGGGCGACCACTGCCGCAGCAGTCCCTGGTGCGGGTACCTGCCGCGCGCCACCAGGTCGCCGACGGTGATGCCGTCGGGGGCGACGGAGCTCTGCGCAAGCAGCCCCAGCCGGCGCGCCACCTGCTTGGCGGGCAGGGTCGCGATCGCCTGCCCGTCCAGGGTGACGGTGCCGTGCGCGGGCTTGAGCATGCGGGCCAGGGCGCGCAGCAGCGTGGACTTGCCGCAGGCGTTGGGACCGACGATGACGGTGAAGGAGCGGTCGGGGATGGCCACGTCCAGGCCCTCCGCAATGACCCGCTGGTCGTAGGCGAGGGTGAGCTCCGACGCGCGCAGGCGGCTCATGGGCTTGGGTTCCTTCTCGGGCGGGACGGTTCGGGGCGGGTGCGGGCCGGGGTGCCCGGCGGCGACGGCGCTCACAGCCGTCCCGCCTTGCGTTCGGTGACGAGCAGCCAGATCAGGTAGACCCCGCCGAGCACACCGGTCACCACCCCGACCGGCAGTTGGGACGGAAACAGGCGCTGCGCCGCCCAGTCGGCGGTGACCAGCAGCGCGGCGCCCATCAGCGCGGCGGGCAGCAGGTTGGGGCCGGGGGTGCGGGTGAGCCGGCGGGCGAGCTGCGGGGCGGACAGCGCCACGAACATCACCGGCCCCGCGGCGGCGGTGGCCACCGCGGTCAGGGTGACGGAGGAGGCCAGCAGCGCCAGCCGCACCCGCTCCGCGGGCACCCCGAGCGCCCCGGCGGCGTCGTCGCCCATCTCCAGCATCGTCAGCGGGCGGGCCAGCGCGAGCACCACCGGCACGAGCACGGCGAGCACGCACAGCAGCGGCACCGCCTGCTCCCAGCCGCGCCCGCTCAGGCTGCCGGTCAGCCACAGGGTGGCGCGGGTGGCGTCCAGCAGGTCGGCCTTGGTCATCAGGTAGCTGTTGACGGCCTGGAGCACGGCCGCCGAGCCGATGCCGACCAGGACGAGCCGCAGCCCGTGCACCCCGCCCCGCCAGGCCAGGCCGTAGATGAGGACGCCGGTGAGCAGGCCGCCGGCGAGCGCGCCCCCGGCCTCGGCGAGCCCGCTGCCGCCGGCGAGCACGATGACGACGAGGGCGCCCGCGGTGGAGCCCTGGCTGAAGCCGAGCACGTCGGGGCTGCCGAGCGGGTTGCGGGTGATGTTCTGGAACACCGCTCCGGCCAGGCCGAGCGCGAGGCCCGCCAGCAGCGCGGTGACCACCCGGGGCAGCCGCAGGTCGTTGACGATGAACTCCTGCGCCGGGTCGCCCGAGCCGGCCAGGGTGCGCACCACGTCCACCGGGCTCATCGGGTAGTCTCCGGTGCCGATGGCGAGCACCGACATGGCCGCCGCGACCAGTGTGAGCGCCAGGCCGACCAGCGCGGGCCGGGCGGCGAACCGCACCGACCGCCCGGAGCGGTCCCGCAGCACCAGATACCTGCTCACAGCCGCACCACCTTCCTGCGGCGGGCGAGATGGACGAACAGCACCCCGCCGATGAACGCGGTCACGATGCCCACCTGGATCTCCGAGGGCCGGGCCACGACCCGCCCGACGACGTCGGCGCCGAGCAGCAGCACGGGCGCGAGCACCGCCGAGTACGGCAGGATCCAGCGCACGTCGGGACCGGTGATGGCGCGCACCATGTGCGGCACGAGCAGCCCCACGAACACGATCGGCCCGCACGCCGCGGTGGCCGCCCCGCACAGCAGGGTGATCACGACGACGCTGACCGCGCGGACCCGGCCCAGGTTCGCGCCCAGCGCCCGCGCGGCGTCGTCCCCGAGCGCGACGGCGTTCAGCGGCCGGCCCAGGGTGAGGGCGAGCAGCATCCCGACGCCGAGGAACGGGGCGACGCGCGGCAGCACGTCCGCGTCCGCGCCCGCCAGGGAGCCGACGATCCAGAACCGCATCCGGTCCAGCGCCGCGCCGTCCAGCAACTGGACGGCGTACACGTAGGCGTAAAGGGCGGCGCTGACCGCCGTCCCGGCCAGCGCGAGCCGCACCGGGGTGGCGCCGCGCCCGCCGCCGACCACGTACACCACCACGGACACCGCCCCGGCGCCGAGGAACGCGAACCACATGTGCGTGGCCGGCGAGGTGACGCCGAGGAAGGACATGGCGGTGACGACGGCGGCGGCGGCGCCCGCGTTGACGCCGAGGATGCCCGGGTCGGCCAGCGGGTTGCGGGTCAGGGCCTGCATCACCGCGCCGGCCAGGCCGAGGGAGGCGCCGACCAGCAGCCCGATGAGGGTGCGCGGCAGCCGCACGTCGTTGACGACGACGTCGTTGTCGGTGCCGGTGTACTGGAACAGGCCGTGCCACACGTCGCCGAGGGGTATCTGCCGGGCGCCGACCGCGATGCTGAGGGCGCACATCACCAGCAGCAGCACGGCGGACGCGGCCAGGCCCGCGGCGCGTGCCCCGGCGGTGCCCCGGGGCGGCCCTTCGGTGTCGATCTTGCTCGGGGTCACCCCAGGCCACTCCGCTCACTGTTCACGAACGCCGTACGAGGCCGATCGACGCAGAATCGATCAGCCGAACCTTAGGGTAGGTTAACCTAACCCGTCTGCGGGCCCGACGATCGCCCCTGCTCCGGCCCCCCGGCCGCCGCTACAGCCCGAGCGCCTCCAGCGCCTTGCCGGCCTCCAACGGCTCCCCCTCCCCTTCCGCCCCCTCCGCCGCCGGCCTCTCCGCCGCCGACCAGGCCGCCGCGCACAGCGCCCGCAGCCCGTCCAGGGCGTCGCCCTCGCCCGCGACCTCCAGCGCGCCGTCCCGCGCCGACGCCGTCCACCCGCCGCAGCGGAACCCGTCCCCCGCGTCCTCCACCGCCGGGTGCGGCACCAGCAGCCCCCGCAGGTCCGCCGCCACGTACGTCGGCCGGTGCTCGGGCGGCGCCGCGAGCAGTTGCGCCGCCGTGGTCACCCCGGTCAGCACCAGCAGGCTGTCCACCCCGCCCGCGTGCGCGCCCTCGATGTCGGTGTCGAGCCGGTCCCCCACCACCAGCGGCCGCTCAGCGCCGGTGCGCAGGATCGTCTCCCGGTGCATCGGTGGCAGCGGCTTGCCCGCCACCCGAGGCGCCACACCGGTGGCGGTGCGCACCACCTGCACCAGCGCCCCGTTGCCCGGCGCGATGCCCCGCGGCGTCGGGATGGTCAGGTCCGTGTTCGACGCGAAGAACGGCACCCCGCGGCCCACCGCGAACGACGCCTCGGCGAGCCGCTCCCAGCCCACCGACGGGTCGAACCCCATCACCACCGCCACCGGCTCGTCGTCCGCCGAGGCGACCGGCCGCAGCCCCCGCTCCTCCAGCGCCCGCACCAGCCCCTCGCCGCCCACGGCGAGCACCGGCGCGCCCGGCGCCACCTCGTCCGCGACCAGCCGCGCCACGGCCTGCGCCGAGGTGATCACCTCCTCGGCCCGGGCCGGCACGCCGAGCCCGGTCAGGTTCCCGGCCACCGCCTCCGGGGGGCGGGAGGCGTTGTTCGTGACGTAGGCCAGCCGCATCCGCCGCGCCCGCGCCTCCCGGAGCGCCTCCGCGGCGTGGTCGATCGCCACGGGCCCCCGGTAGACCACCCCGTCGAGGTCGAGCAACGCGGTGTCGTACTCCTCGCACAGCGCCCCCGCGCTGCTCCCCGGCCTGGTCCGCATCCGATCCACACCCTCCGTCGACGACCAACCTTTCCCGGCGATTCTCGCTCTTCGCCCGGACACGTAGCATCGCAGGGTGACGACCATTCACGATCCAGCGCGAAACACCACGGGACTCGCCCTGGAGCCGTTCCGGGGCCTGCGCTACTCACCGGACAAGGTCAGCGGCCTGGCGGCGGTGACGTCACCGCCCTACGACGTGGTCGTCCGCCCCGAAGGGGTACGGCACCTCCAGACCTCCGACCCGCACAACGTCGTCCGGCTCATCCTGCCCACCAGCGCCGACCCCAGGGAGCGGCACGAGCTCGCCGCCCGCACCCTGCGCCGCTGGCAGGCCAAGGGCGTGCTCACCCCCGACCCCGAGCCCGCCCTGTACGTCTACGAGCAGCGCCACGGCGACGAGGTGCAGCGCGGCGTCATCGGCGCCCTCGCCCTGGACAGCGCGGTGCTGCCGCACGAGGACGTCATGCCCGGCGTGGTCGCCGACCGCGCAGCCCTGATGCGCGCCACCTGCGCCAACCTGGAGCCGATCCTGCTCGCCCACCGGGGCCGCGAGGAGACGTCCGCCGCCGTCGACCGCGCCGCGGAGCGCGACCCGCTGCTCACCCTCACCACCGAGGACGGCGTCACGCACCGCCTGTGGGCCATCGCCGACCCCGGCGAGATCGCCGCCGTCGCCTCCGGCCTGTCCGGGCACGAGGCGCTCATCGCCGACGGCCACCACCGCTGGGCCACCTATCTGCGGCTGCGCCGGGAGCACCCGTCCCCGTCGCCGTGGGACCGCGGGCTCGTCCTGCTGGTGGACACCTCCCGCTACCCGCTGCGGGTCCGCGCCATCCACCGCGTGCTGCACCACCTCCCGGTGGCGCGGGCCCTCGACTCCCTCGCGGGCTCCTTCCGGGTGCACCGCGTCCCCGGCCCCCTGCACCGGGCCATGGCCCGCCTCGCCGAGGCCGCGGCCGCGGGCAACGCGTTCCTGCTCGCCGGCGACGGCACCCACCACCTGCTGACGTCCCCCGGCTCCTCGCTGCTGGCCCGGCACGTCCCCCGCGACCAGCCCGAGCCGTGGCGCCGCCTGGACGCGACGGTCCTGCACCACCTGCTGCTGCGGCACGTGTGGCAGATCCCGGACTCCTCCGACGACATCGGCTACCTCCACGACGCGGAGGCGGCCGAGGCCCAGGCGATACGCCACGGCGGCACGGCCGTGCTGATGCACCCGGTGCCGGAGAGCGTCGTGCTGGACCTGGCCAGGGACGGCGTCATGATGCCCCGCAAGTCCACCTCCTTCGGCCCCAAGCCCGCCTCCGGGCTGGTGCTGCGCAGCCTGGATCTGGAGTAGGCCGGGAAACACCGAAGGGGCGGCTCCCCGGGGAGCCGCCCCTTCCGCGTGCCGTCAGGCCCTACCGCCGGTCGTCGTCCGCCGGCTCCTCGCCCGCCTCGGGCTCCAGGAACGGGCTGGCGAGGAACGCCGCCCCGTCCGCCTTCCCGGCCTCCGGCCCGTCCTCGGCGCCCTGCTCGCCCTCATCGGCCTCATCGACCTCGGCAGCCTCGTCGGCGCTCTCGTCGGCGACCTCCTCAGCGGCCTCCTCGGACGCCTTCGCGGTCTCCTCGACCTCGCCGACGGCCTCCTCGGCGGCCTCCTCAGGCTCCTCGCCCTCGTGGGCCTCCTCGGCCTCCGGGTCGAGCGCGTCCACGAAGTTCAGCCCCTCCAGCTCGGCGAGCCGGTCGGAGGCGTCGGTCGCCCCGTCCTGGTCGGCCTCGATCGCCTTGGCGAACCACTCGCGCGCCTCGTCCTCCCGGCCGACCTCGAGCAGGGCGTCCGCGTACGCGTAACGCAGCCGGGCCGCCCAGGGCTGCGACGCGGACGACGCCAGCTCCGGCCCCTGGAGGGTCACCACCGCGGCGTCGGGCTGCCCCATGTCCCGGCGCGCCCCGGCCGCGACCAGCCGCATCTCGACCTGCCCGGCCCGGTCGAGCTGCCGCACCTCGGGCGCCCCGGCCATGGCCAGCGCCCGCTCGGGGCGGCCGAGCCCGCGCTCGCAGTCGGCCATCACCGGCCACAGGTCGTTCGAGCCGCTCATCCGCCGCGCCGCCCGGAACTCGGTCAGCGCCTCGGAGTACCGCTCGGTGACGTACGAGGCGAACCCCGCGGCCTCCCGCACCGCGGCCACCCGCGCCGCGAGCCGCAGCGCCACCCGCGAGTACGCGTACGCCTGCTCCGGCTCGTCGTCCAGCAGCCGCGCCACCATCACCAGGTTCTTGGCCACGTCCTCGGCGAGCGTCTTCGGCAGGCTCCTCAGCTCCTGGAGCACACTGGCGTCGATCTCACGCCCGGTGACGTCCTCCGGGATCGGCAGCCGGCGCACCGGCTCCGGACGGTGCTCGCGCTCGTCGGACGCGAACCGCCCGCGCCCCGCGACCAGCGGCCGCCGCCCACCGCCACGCCGCCCGGCGTCGCGGTCCCGGTCCCGGTTGCCGTCCCGATCGCGGAACTCCCTCCGCGGCCCACGGTCCCGATCGCGGTCACGGTCACCGTCGCGGTCCCGCCGGAACCCGCTGCCGCGCTGCTCGTCCTGCCGGGGCCCGCGGTAACCCTCCCGCTCCCGCCGGAACCCACCGCGCTCACGGTCCCCACGGTCGCGGTCTCCACGATCACGGTCTCCGCGGTCACGGTCACGGTCGCGGCTGACGTCCCGATTGCCGTCCCGGTCCCGGAAGTCCCGGCGCGGCCCGTCGTAGCCACCACGCCGCTCCCGGTCCCCGCGGTCCCGATCCCGGTCGCGCTCCCACGGACGCTCACGCCCGCCGTCCCGCTCCCTGCGGAACCCGCCCGGGGCCCGGTTGTCCCGATCACGGTCCCGGCTGTCGCGGTCGCGGCTGTCGCGGTCGCGGGCGTCACGAGGGTCCCGGTCGCGGGTGTCGCGCGCCCGGTCGTCCCTGCGCGGAGCGCCGTATCCACCGCGCCCACCACGGTCCCGGTCGCGGTCCCGGTCGCGGTCGCGGTCGTCACGACGGGGAAAGCTCCCCCGGTCCCGGTTCTCCCAGGGCCGATTGCGATCGCCGTCCCGGCCGCGCTCCCGGTCCCGGTCCCGGTCCCAGGGGCGCTCACGGCCCCTGTCCCTGTCCCGGTCGCGGTCGTCCCGACGCGGGGCCCAGCTCCGCTCCCGGTTGTCACCGCGGTCCCGGTTGTCACGATCCCGGTTGTCGCGGTCTCGGCTGTCCCGATCGCGGCTGTCCCGGTCGCGGTCGTCACGACGGAAGTCACGCCGACCATCGCCCCCGCGCACTCCATGGGGACGGCCACCGCCCGGACGCCGCTCGGGGCGATCAGGGCGCCCCCCTCGCTGCTCGGATGGGTTAGGCATGGACGTGACTCCTGTCTTCGGGTACTACAGCCATTCTCTCGCACGCGCGGGGAAGCGCGTACGCAGGCCAAAACACAACAAAGAGCCCCTGGTTCCGGCGCAAGCGCTGGAACCAGGGGCTCCCAAAGTGAGTCCGGCGGTGTCCTACTCTCCCACGAAGTCCCCTCCGCAGTACCATCGGCGCAGTAGAGCTTAGCTTCCGGGTTC